>JAFWDM010000120.1 GCA_017513005.1 Lachnospiraceae bacterium | reverse complement strand
TCTCCGATCTTTTCTTTCAGCGTATAAACGCCGGAACCTGTCTTTGCACTTGTCGAAACGACAGAGATCCCCTCTGCTGCTTTTGCGCACAGATCCGCCTTGTTCCATGCGATCACGCATGGAATCTTTTTTTCTGCAAACATGGCCAGCAGTTCTCTGTCGCAGTCGCACAGGCCGCGGCTTCCGTCGACGACCAGGACCGCCACATCCGTCTGCGCAAGGATCTTCCTGGTTCTCTGCACACGCAGCTCTCCCAGCGCACCCTCGTCATCAAACCCGGGTGTGTCGATGATGACCACCGGTCCCAGAGGCAGCAGCTCCATCGCCTTTTTCACGGGGTCTGTCGTCGTGCCCTCCACCTGTGAGACCACGGCGAGATCCTGTCCGGTAACTGCGTTGACCAGACTCGATTTGCCTGCATTTCTGCGGCCGAAAAAGCCGATATGGATCCGTTCTCCGGAAGGAGTATCGTTTAAGCTCATATTTTCTCTCCGTAATAGAATGACAGGTCGCGCAGGAAGCTGTATGAAAACAGGTTCTTCATTTCCCGCAGATAGATCCTACCGGAAAACGCAAGGTGCGGAAGCGGGATCAGTCTGCAGCCCTCGGGGAGGATCCCTGCATAGCAGGGATCCGCAATCACACAGACAGGACGGCCGGTCCCACTGCCGGGACCTGCTGCCTGTCCGGACGATGAATCTTCTGTCTGCCTGAACGAAGACTCCACTGCCTGTCTGAGTATCTCTGCAAGATCCTCCTCACCGGATACTGCCCTGTCTTCCGGCCCCGTAAAAAGCGTACCGGTCTCTGTCGCTGCCAGCACATGCGTGCGGGCACCTGCCGTTCTCTCTGCAGAGGCGGCCAGAGATGTCATGATGACCGGCTCCCCGATCAGATACACTGCCGGGGACGACAACACTTTTCTGCTGTCTGAGTCGGTTAAAGGGGATCGGCTTTTCCGGGACAGAGCTTTCCTGTCCCGGAAAGGAAAACGGTTCTCTCCGGTCCTTACCGCGTCCCGCACTGCTTCAAAAAAAACATCCTCTACGCCCTCTGCAGGAATCCCGACTGTATAAGGGATCCCGAAAGATTCCTGCATATATCTGGCTGCCGGCAGACCGGCGGAGGAGACGACCAGGTTCACATCCGCAGAAGCACTGGTCTGGATCTCCATAAGAGGGGCCGATCCGCTTTTTTCCTGCGCCCCCTTCATCGCCCAGCAGGATACGATCTCCATGCCCGCTCCGGAGATCTTCCTGCCAAGGCTCTCTGTGCTTGCCGGGGCAGCAAAATCCAGAGGCGTCATCCCCAGGATATTGCAGCGGAGCGGTTTTTCCGCAGTCGGGACACCGTACCTGCCGGCACATTTCTTTTCTGCAGCCGGATTATCGCCCCCGCCGGAATATCTTTTTTCTGTGCCTTTTCCCACAAGACTGCTCTTTACATATTTGTTTTTTACAAAATTGCTCTTTATATATTTGTTTTTTACAAAATTGCTCTTTACAAATCTGCGGGCGAGCTCCAGAAAAGCCATTCCGGCACCGCGCACATAGTCGTGCATGCCGTTTGTCATGATAGAGAATGCCGGGATGTCCGTGTCCTGTTCGATCACTCTGCAGACCGCATCAAAATCCAGCCCCGTAATGTAGGGGATCGGTGAGTTTGCGATCGCGATAAAGGCGGGGGAATAAATGGCGGCTGCCTCTTCAATGTCCCGGATCAGTTTCTCATCTCTGCCCAGAACAGCATCCGTCTCATCCAGACCGGAGAGAAAGATCAGGCTGTCCCGGTCATACCAGCGGATCTCATCGTGTGTATTGTAGGTGGAATTGCAGCCCGAAGGATCATGCATCACGACCATGCCCCCCAGCTCATACAGGGCACTGCAGACACCCGAAACGTCCCCGGTATAAACCGGGATCCTGTTGTAAACCTGCCGCATACCTCTCCTCTCTCTTATGGCTGACGAACGATGGTACTGTACAGACACACCTGAAGCCTCGAGGTGTCCTTCGCGGTTTTCATTTCCTGTGTCGACGCGGCGTTTCATTCTGCGAAAATGCAGGTACATCCAAACCCCTTCCGGGGAACGATGCTGCGGGTATCCTTTTCGTGCAAAAAGGCATCCTCCAGCAGATTGGCCAGCTTCTCGATTCCGGCAAATCCCCACAGGCCGCCGAAATCAACGAGGTTGACAAAATGGCGCGTGCCCCCGAACCAGGCCGCCTTCGGGCCGATCGCCACCATTTTTCCCTCATTTTCTCCGGCGTGAAGGACGCGCATTTTCGGGTGCACCGTCGCCGCCAGCAGCAGATCGGGATACAGGGCCCGAAGGTAGTGATAGTCCTCCTCTTCCAACGGGTCGATCGCGTCCAGCCAGACGGTCGTCACATGAAATCCGCTTTCCAGGAGCAGACGCGCCAGCCCCAGCGGACGGGGCGTGCCGACATGGTCAAGGGTCACTTCCGTTTCTCCGAGCAGCGCGCGGGCATGGGCAAGGGCTCCCAAAGCCCTTTTTTCCGGGTCTTCCATGACAAAACCTGCCGGATCTGCAGTATTTCCGCCTGCCGCTGCATCATTTTGCGGCGATCCCGCCCCGTTTTTCTTCGACAGCTTCTCCGGACCCGCCTGCCGGTCATTCCGGATCTCCTCCAGAACTGCTCTGACCTCCGCTGTTTTTTCTCTGATCTCCTGAGGCTCGCAGACGGGAGGCAGATAGAGAAAGGGCCTGCCCAGCCGGGCCGCGAGCCGGGAAGCTCCATGGACACCGGACGGACTGCGTGTGATCAGTAGAGCCGATGCTCCGATCTGCAGATAGTCCTCATAGGTGCGGCAGTCCTGCAGCTGAAATAAGGTGCAGCCTTCCGACGCAATGACTTTCGCCAGGTCACTTTCCGGATCCAGGGGCTGGTTGTCGCCGATGTCCCAGACCATACCCGGATGTACAGGCAGGGGACGGACAGGCCGGAACATGGCATCTTTTAATTTCTGCTCCGGGGAGAGGCCGCTCTTTCGCATGACGGGATCCATCCAGCACCGCATAAAATCGATGTCCGGAAACCGTTTTTCCAGTTCCCCGTAGACATAGCCGGTATCCGTTCCCAGGAAGTGATGCAGGCACACCAGAAAAAGAGCGACTGCACGCGGTCTGTACGGCAGTCTTTCAATCGCATCTGCGACCCCTTCCACCGTGACAGTTTCCAGGTTTTCTTCGAAAAGGTCCGCCTCTTCCAGCAGCACGCAGGAAAACCGGCCTGCTGTATCCATCTCCGCGGCTGTCAGGACGACACCCCGCATGCAGTTGTCCGCGCAGACGTAGATCTGGTGACACTGTGGTACCAGCATTCCGACATGGACGATGTTCCAGGCTCCGTGCACAGGAGCGTTGAACTCAAGCTGTGAGACAAAAGGCGACGGAAATGAAGCCTCTCCGATCGGAACCACCGCCCCACGCGCTTCGATCTCTCTGCCTCTATACAGGACTCTCTGCAGCATACGTCTCCTCTCCGGCTGTTCCGCCCCCTATCCATCTTTCTTTATCATTATCCGATAGTGTGTCCGGCAGTACGTCATGAAATATATTAATCTTTAGTTCCCTATTATTTTTTATAAGCACGTATAACAGTTACGATTACTGAAGTCCAGAAAGCCCTTATTTTTACAGAGAAATCGAGAATAATAATTGAAATAATACCGGATATATAGTATAATGTACTTGT
>JAFWDM010000119.1 GCA_017513005.1 Lachnospiraceae bacterium | reverse complement strand
GGGTCTTTTTGTAGAGAAGGTTTTTGAAATTCTCCACATCCGTGTCTTTGCGGAGCTCGATGACGATCCGGATGCCCTCCTTGGAGGACTGGTTCGTGATGTCGATGACATCGTTGGTGACTTTATTCTCGGCCAGAGCCGCGACATCCGAGAGGAACTTTCCGATCCCGGCACCCACCATGGTGTAGGGGATCTCTGTGACCACCAGATTGATGTGGCCGTTCCTGCCCTTTTCGATCTCCACTTTGCCGCGGATCCTGAGCTTCCCCTGTCCGGTCTCATAGATCTGCGGCAGGTCGTCCCGGTTTACGATAATGCCCCCTGTGGGAAAATCCGGTCCGGGAAGGAGACGCATAAGGGCCTCCGCAGAGATATCCGGGTCGTCCAAAAGGGCCAGCTCCGCATCGATGACCTCCGCGAGGTTATGGGGCGGCGTACTCGTCACCATGCCGACCGCGATGCCCTCGGACCCGTTGATCAGAAAATTGGGGATCCGGACGGGAAGGACCACGGGCTCTTTTTCGGTCTCGTCGAAATTGGGACCGAAATCGGCGACGTCCTTGTCCAGGTCAGCCAGGAAGGCGTCCTCCGTGATCTTCTGCAGCCGTGCCTCCGTATAGCGCATGGCCGCTGCGCCGTCTCCCTCGATATTTCCGAAATTGCCGTGCCCGTCGATGAGCGGGAGCCCTTTTTTGAACTCCTGCGCCATGACGACGAGCGCATCGTAGATCGAGCTGTCGCCGTGCGGGTGGTATTTGCCCATCGTATCGCCCACGATCCTGGCGCTCTTTCTGTAGGGCCGGTCCGAGCGGATCCCCAGCTCATACATATCATAGAGGGTGCGCCGCTGGACAGGCTTGAGGCCGTCCCGCACATCCGGCAGGGCCCTGGAGACGATGACGCTCATGGCGTAATCGATATAGGCCTTCTGCATCAGCTCGGAATATTCCGTACTGATGATCTGGTCTCCGCCGTCTGCACTGCCCGGGCCGGGCACATCAAAAATCCGGTCGCGGTCATTTCCGGCCTCATTCCCGGCGGCGGTGTTTTTATCATTCTTTTTTTTGCTCATATATAGTTCGACAGTCTTTTATACTGTTTTTTATGCTGTATTCTTTATTCTGTACTCTTTATTCTTTGTTCTCTCTTTTGCAGCATACGGTTTCCCTGATTAGTGCCGGAAGATATGCGCAGCAAAAGAAAACCGGCTTTTTCCCATCAGGAAACCGGTTTCTCTTTCATCCGGAAACCGGCTTCTTTTTCGGTCCGCTGCGGTATCGGAGCATCCGCACCGGATCATGTTCATACATCCAGTTCCGCGTCAGAGGCGTGCTCATAAATAAAACTTCTGCGGGGCGGGACCTCGGATCCCATGAGGAGCTCTGTCATATCGGACGCTGAAATGGCATCCTCGATCCGGACCTGTTTCATGCGGCGCCTGGCCGGATCCAGGGTCGTCTCCCAGAGCTGGTCCGCGTCCATTTCCCCCAGGCCCTTGTAGCGCTGGAGCGTAAAGTCCCCCTTGTGGGTCTTTCGGTAGCGGGCGAGCGCATTGTCGTCGTAGAGGTACTGCCCTTCGCCGCGTTTGGGCACCACTTTATAGAGGGGAGGCATCGCGATATACACGTGTCCCTCGTAGATCAGTTCCGGCATGAAACGGTAAAAGAGGGTCAGCAGCAAAGTCGAGATATGGGCGCCGTCGACGTCCGCATCCGCCATGATGACGATCTTGTCGTACCGGAGCTTTTTGATGTCAAAATCGTTTCCGTAGCCTTCCGAAAAACCGCATCCGAAGGCATTGATCATGGTCTTGATCTCCGCGTTTGCGAGGATCTTGTCGATGCTGGCTTTTTCCACGTTGAGGATCTTCCCGCGGATCGGGAGAATGGCCTGGTACATGCGGTCACGGGCCATTTTGGCGCTGCCGCCGGCGAAGTCCCCCTCGACGATAAAAATCTCACATTTTTTCGGATCCCTGCTCGTGCAGTTGGCCAGCTTGCCGTTGGAGTCAAAGGAGAACTTCTGCTTTGTCAGCATATTTGTCCTGGCCTTTTCCTCTGCCTTACGGATCTTCGCGGCTTTTTCCGCGCAGCCGATCACGGATTTAAGGGTCTCCAGATTTCTGTCAAAATAGCGCACGATCTCGTCGCCCGCTACCTGGGAGACCGCCCTGGCGGCATCCTGGTTGTCGAGCTTTGTCTTGGTCTGGCCCTCGAAACGCGGGTCCGGATGTTTGATGGAGACCACTGCCGTCATGCCGTTGCGGATGTCCGCGCCGGTGAAATTGGCGTCTTTGTCCTTGAGGGAGCCCAGCGAACGCGCATAGTTGTTGATCACCTGGGTGAAGACGGTCTTAAAACCGGTCAGGTGCGTGCCGCCCTCGGCATTATAGATGTTGTTGCAGAAGCCGAGCACATTTTCATGGAATTCGTTGACATACTGCAGCGCGACATCCACCTGGATCCCCTCGAAGGATCCCTGGAAGCTGATCACGTCCGTCACCGCCTCCTTTTTGCGGTTGAGCGCACGAATAAAGCCGGCAATTCCGTCCGGCTCATGATAAGTGATCTCCTCGGGCTCCTCCCCCCTGAGGTCCCTGTACAGGATCGTCAGGCCGGGGTTCAGGTAGGCCGTCTCATGGAGGCGGCTCTTGACATCCTCCTCCTTAAAGCGGGTCTTCTCAAAGATCTCCGGATCAGGCAGGAAGTTGATCTTCGTGCCGCTTCCCTTTTCCTTACCGACGACCGGCAGCAGCCCGTCCTGCAGCTCCATCTGCGGTTCTCCGCGCGCATAGCGGTCTTCATAGACAAAGCCGTCCCGTTTGATCCGCACAGTCATATGTGCGGACAGCGCATTGACCACACTGGAACCCACGCCGTGCAGGCCGCCGCTGGTCTTATAGGCGCTGTTGTCAAATTTACCGCCCGCGTGGAGGGTCGTAAAGACGACCCGCTCTGCGCTGACACCTTTTTCATGCATTCCCACCGGGATCCCCCGCCCGTTGTCCGTGACGGTACAGGATCCGTCGGCCTCCAGGACCACCGTGATCGTATCACAGAATCCCGCCAGGTGTTCGTCGACCGAATTGTCGACGATCTCATAGATCAGATGATTGAGGCCGCGCGTAGATACACTCCCGATATACATACCCGGGCGTGTGCGCACAGCTTCAAGGCCCTCCAGCACACGTATGCTGCCGGCCCCGTATTGTTCGTTTTGATTCGTCATTTATATTCTCCGGCGGGACAGTGTCCGCAAAAGATGGAAACACGCCCGCCGCTCAATCTGCAATTTACATGCCGCGGACCGCTTCACTCTTTTTCACACAGGCCATGGCGAGCGCGCCGGGCCCGATATGGCAGCAGATGCTCAGGGACAGTCTGTCATCTTCCACAGTCATTTTGGGGAAGGACCTGCGCACTTCCGCCCTGAAAGATTCAAATGCTTCCGGCACCTGGGCATGGACAGCATACATCCAGACATCATTGGCGTCGATCCCGCCGTAAAGGGACTCGATGTCATGATGGATGGCATTGATCATGGTCGTCTTGCCCTGGGCCAGCGTGCGGGCTTTGGCGAAAGCGTCCAGCCGTTCCCCCTTGATCTGCAGAACAGGCTTGATCCGCATCAGCGTACCGATCGCTGCAGCGGCAGGCGTGATGCGTCCGCCCTTTTTCAGATATTTGAGGGTGTCCAGCATGATATAGATACTGCAGTCAAAGCGCTCCCGTTCCAGGATCTCACGGATCCCGGAGGCGTCATAGCCGTTCTTTGCGAGCTCGAGCGCATCCTGCACGGACCTCTTCTGCGTGACGGAAATACGCTGATTATTGACCACGAATACCCGTCCGTTATACTCGCTGGCAAGCATCCGCGCATTCTGGCAGGAACCGGAGAGTCCGCTGCTCATCGGGATATAGACGACCTGGTCGTGGTCCTGCAGGGCTTCGTCCCACATCTTCATGAGATCTCCGGGTGCCGGCTGACTGGTCACAATATCCTTCCCGTCGGCCATCATCTGGAAGAATTCTTCCCGTGTCAGGTTGATATCCTCATAAAAGGTCTCTTCACCGATCATGAAAGGCATGGGAACGACAGGGACTCCCATCTCTTTTCCTTGCCTCTGTGTGATTCCACTGTTCGAATCTGTCATCACTGCTACTTTGGGCATAAGAATACCTCCTGTGTTTTCCTGTGAACAGATTTTACTATCATATATTTTATGCCCGTGAAAGTCAACTGTGCAGAGGGATGCCCGCACTTCCTGATTCAGATCGTGGAGAGATCCACACGACGTTCGCCGTCATACCGGAAAGAAGGATCTTCGCGGAGGATCTCATCCGCACAGACGGAGGCTTCCTTCAGGAGGTCCGCATCCTCATAGAGATCGGCGAGCGCAAACTGCGGCATGCCGCTCTGGCGCACGCCGAAGAGGTCCCCCGGTCCGCGTGTTTTCAGATCCTGTTCGGCAATCGAAAAACCGTCCGCATTTTTTTCAAGGACACAGAGCCGCTGCGGTTTTTCTTTTCCGCTGTAGAGGAAAATGCAGTAGGACTTCGCCGTGCCCCGGCCCACCCGGCCGCGCAGCTGGTGGAGCTGCGACAGTCCGAAACGTTCCGCGTTCTCGATCAGGATCACGGTTGCATTCGGCACATTGATGCCGACCTCGATGACTGTCGTGGAGACCAGAAGATCCGCATCACCGGCTGCAAACCGGTCCATGACGGAGGTCTTTTCCATGGGGCTCATGCGCCCGGTCAGGGAGGCGATCCGCAGATCTTCAGGCAGAGAGGCACGGAGTTTTTCCGTGTAGTCCGCGACGTTTTCGATCTCCTGTATCTCCCCCTCCTCGACTGCCGGGCAGATCACATAGCACTGTCTGCCCTGCCGGATCTGTGAGAGGATGAACTTGTACGCCCGTCCCCGCTGCGTGTCCGGGAGGGCGAGACTTTGGATCGGCGTGCGGCCCGGCGGCAGTTCCCGGAGGGAGGAGACCTGCAGGTCTCCGTACAGGACGATCGCGAGCGTGCGGGGGATCGGCGTCGCACTCATGACAAGGACCGGGACGTCCTCTCCCTTTTCCGCGAGCCCGGTCCTCTGCCGGACCCCGAAGCGGTGCTGCTCATCGGTGACCACCAGACCCAGGTCGTGAAAACGCACGGCTTCCTGAAAGAGCGCATGTGTGCCGATCACGACATGCGCCCCGCCGTTCTCGATCCGGGCCAGTGCTTCTCTGCGCGCTTTTCCCTTCACGGAGCCGGTCAGCAGGACAGCCCGGACCGGCAGGCCGCTTTTTTCCATGCAGGAACAGAAATCCTCCATATGCTGCCGGGCCAGGACTTCCGTGGGTGCCATGAGGGCCCCCTGCCGGCCGTTCTGCGCAGTAAGGACCAGGGCCAGAAAGGCCATGATCGTCTTGCCGGAACCGACATCCCCCTGCAGCAGGCGGTTCATGAGCACAGGTCCGGTCAGGTCGGCTCGTATCTCTTCCCACGCCTGTGCCTGTCCGGCAGTCAGGGCGTAGGGGAGGCTGCCCAGAAGCTGTGATACCCACTCCGGCCTGTCTGTCATCGGATCCGGATTCAGGCGCTCCCCTTCCTCGAGTTTCTGCCGCCGCATACCCACAATAAATGAAAAAAACTCCTCAAAGATCAGCCTTCTTCTGGCCTGCTCCAGGATCAGACGGTCCTTCGGAAAATGGATCCCTGTCAGGGCCTCGTGGCGGGAAAGCAGGCGGACCCTGTCCCGCATCTTCTGCGGGAGAGGATCCCGCATCCCTTCCACCGATTCCAGAGCAGCCTTCAGGAGCCCGCGCATCCTGTCCGGGCCGATTCCCCTGATCACAGGATATTGGGGCTGCAGGGTCCCCTTCAGCTTTTCATAGCGCGCCTCATCCGCAAACCAGGGCTGCTCCATAAAGAGGCTGCCTGCACCCGTCTTTCTCAGGATCCCCCGGAATACAAAAGGACCGCCTGTCCCAAGTGTCTGCCGCACATAGGGCATATTAAAAAAGGTCAGCCGGACACGCCCGGACCTGTCCGCCGCATCCACATGCGTGATCGTCCTCGAGCCCTTCCGGAAGGTGGACGCAGGCCCCGTGATCTTCAGCCGGAGTGTGCAAAATGCACCCGCCTCCGCCCTGGCCGCCTCTGTCTCCTCCTCAAAGCATTCATAGCCGGAAGGGTAAAAGCGGAGCAGGTCTCCGACCGTGAAGATCTCCTTCCCGGCGAAAAGTTCCGCCATTTTCGGTCCTACGCCCTTCAGTTCCCGGATCGATGCATCAGGTCTCATACAGGTCACCTTTTTTTGATGTAAAGCTTTGATGTACAGTTGTGATGTAAAACTATGCTGTAAAAAGACAATACCGGCCTTTTCAGGCCGGTATCGCTGCTATGTGATGCACACAAACTCATTCAGCAGAGAGAATATAGTAATAGATCGGCTGACCGCCTGACTGGAGCTCGACTTCACAGGAATCGAAGCGTTCCAGCACGGCTTCTCTGAATTTTTCGGCTTCCTCCGCAGTCACGTCGGCGCCGTAGTAGATGCTGATGATCTCGGTCTCCTCCCCTGTCATCTTTTCCAGACAGGCGAGCGCGGTGGCATCGCGGTCTTTCCCGGCCGCGAGGATCCCCGCATCTCCGATCCCCATGATATCATCCTTGTGGATCTCCAGTCCGTCGATGACAGTGTCGCGGACAGCATAGGTGATCTCAGCGCTCTTTACCTCTTCGATCCCTGCCAGCATGTTCTCACGGTTCTCATCCGCATCCAGATCGGGCGCATAATTGATGATCGCGGTGATGCCCTGCGGGATATTTGCCGTCGGGATCACGATGACTTTTTTGTCCTCGGTGAGCTCCGCCGCCTGGTTTGCCGCCATGATGATATTTTTATTGTTCGGAAGGACGAAGACCGTATCCGCATTGACCCTTTTGATCGCGGACAGGATGTCGTCAGTGCTCGGATTCATGGTCTGACCGCCGGAGATCACGTCGTCTACACCCAGACCGCGGAAGATCTCTTCGATCCCGGCGCCGACAGAGACAGTGATAAAGCCGACGTCCTTATGCGGCATAGTCTCTTCCGGAGCCTGTGCGGCTGTGGTACCCGAAGCCTGTGCATCCGGGGAGGATCCTGCTCCGGCCTCCTGTGCGGCTTCTGCGGCCCCGCCGGCTGCGGAAGCCGCCGCCCTGGCGCTCCCCGCTTTTTCCAGCTTCATATTCTCGATGACAAGGCCGGTGAGGTCGCCGTACTGCAGGCCCTTCTGAAGCGCAAGGCCCGGATCGTTGGTGTGGAGCTGCACAGTGACAGTCTCCTCCAGGCGCTCACAGATCACGGAATCACCGAGCGTATCCAGATATTTCCGGAGGCTCTTCGCCGCGGATTTGTTGAACTCTTTGTTCAGCACAATGGAAAAGGCAGTGCTGTAGAGGTATTTCAGGACCGGTTCCGCCGCTTCCGGGGCTGCAGCCTGGGCGGACTCGGCCTGTTCCTGGGCCGCTGCCGCGATCTCCTTGATCTCCTTGCCCTGGTAGCGGTCATAACAGCCCTTGAGGAACTGGATCAGTCCCTGGCCGCCGCTGTCCACGACGCCTGCCTGCTTCAGAACGGGCAGCATGTCAGGGGTCTTTTCCAGGACCTCCTCCCCGTGCGTGAGAACGGCAGGGATAAAGGTATCAAAATCGTCCACGCCCTGGTCCGCCAGTTCCCTCGCCTTATCCGAGATCCCCCTGGCAACTGTCAGGATCGTACCCTCCTTGGGCTTCATGACAGCCTTGTAGGCTGTTTCCGTGGCGCGGACAAAGGCGTCCGCGATCACAGGGACCGTGATCTCGTCCTTGTCGCGGACTACTTTTCCGAACCCGCGCATGAGCTGCGACAGGATGACCCCGGAATTGCCGCGCGCGCCCCTGAGGGACCCGGAGGAAATCGCCTTGCAGACATCCCGCATCGTGCGGGCATTGTCATCGAGGTTTCCGACCTCCGCGACGGCGGATTTTACCGTCAGGGTCATATTGGTACCGGTATCTCCATCCGGAACGGGAAAGACGTTCAGTTCGTTGATCCATTCCTTTCCTGCTTCCAGATTGGCAGCTCCCGCCAGAAAAAGATCGATCAGGCGCGCCGCGTCGATCGACCGGTTGTTTCCGGTCTGCATATTATCATTTGTGCTCACCACATACTCCTCCCACTCAATTTCACGGATCAGTCGATCAGCCTGACGCCTTCTACGTAAATGTTGATCTTTTCGATCTCAAGGCCGGTAAACTCCTCCACCTTGTACTTCACGCTCTCGATCAGGTTGTCCGCCACTGTAGTGATATTTATGCCGTAGGAGACGATCACATGGAAATCGATCACCAGGCGGTTCCTGGGAGTAAGTGTGACATCAATGCCCTTTGTCATCGTATCTTTTTTCAGGAGATTGACGATTCCCTCCTTCATATTCACGCCGGCCATGCCGACGATCCCGAAGCATTCATTGGCGACACTGCCTGCATATTGTGCGATCACTTCGTTATCGATCGAAATATTGCCCATATGTGTATTCATGTAAGAAGACTTCATAAACTGGCTTCTCTCCTTTCCGTACTGCCGTGGCGGCAGACTCTCGTTTGATTATACAGGACAGCCTGCAAAAAATAAACTATCATTTCGAAAAACTTTTGCTTGCATTCGGGAAACCTTTCTGATAATATACTACTGTTGTTTTTCCGATTCTAAAGGGTAAGGAGGTGATACCATGGCGAAGTGCGATATCTGCGGCAGAGGCGCTTTCTTTGGAAACCAGGTCAGCCATTCACATAGAAGATCGAATAAAGTCTGGCATGCAAACGTTCAGAGAATTGCTGTTAAGACTGCGGGCGGCAGCAAGAAGATGCATGTCTGCACCAGGTGCATGCGCGCGGGCAAAGTCGAGCGTGCGTGAGAGCGATGGTTTTCATGAATAAGCAGAACAAAACATAAACAGATTCCGGATCTTCTTTCCGGAATCTGTTTTGTTTTGCATCAAAAAAGCGGCGGCATCTGCGTAAAGAGATGCCGCCTGCCTGTACCCTCTGCAAGCCCTGCCTGTAAAAAAAGTCTTACCGCTCCGCCTTCTCCGGAAACGCAGTCGAGACAGCCTCGTCGTTCGACATCATTCCCGAATTTCTGTTTCTGATCCTGTCTATGACTTCAGGCACCATATCCATAATATGGGTGATGCTGGTCTGCTCGCGGATATTCACCACCTTTGTCATACCGTTTTTGATCACCAGAACAGCGGTCGGGGACATTCTGGCGGAAAACCCGCCCATGCCGCCGTCTTTTTTCTCTGCGCCGTTGGATCCGGCTCCCACGCCTATGCTGACATCCGAGAGAGGAATGACGATGGTATCCCCCACCGTGATGGGCTCTCCCACAACAGTCCTGGATGTCAGAACGCCGTTGGCTCCTTCCATCAGGGATTCCAGCACCTGGCTGAAACCATTGTGCTTTACGCCGTTCGTGCGCAGGCCGTTTCCATTGCCGTTCCCGTTTCCGTTCACGCTGCCGTTTCCATTCATCTCTTCCTTAGTACCCACGACTCAACATTCCTTTCCTGAGTGAAAACTGTTGTTTTAAGATCTATGCGGACGTGGTCTTTCCGAACCTGTGTCCGTTCCCGGTTCCATTTCCTTTTTTATGCGAAGCCGGCCCCCGCCTGAGCCTTCGCAGCAGGCGCCGCACATCCCTGTCCAGGATGAGGCACAGTCCTGTATAGACAAAGGGAAAGATCCTGACACTCCCCCTGGCTGCTCCCTGCAGATCATACCGGAAGAGATCAAAATCCGTTCCCAGCGCGACGTGCCCTGCTGTCACCGGATACAGATATCCCTGCACCGCATAGACCTGCGCGCTCCGGGCAGGCTCTCCCAGCCCCAGCACCCCTGTCAGGCCCCATTTTGCGGGAAGTGTCTTCTCCAGAAGGATCAGAAGGCGGGAGACTGCCTTTTCCTTTGCCCTTATGCCGTAATCCGTTCCCAGGACCCGGAGGGCATCGTCGATCCTCGCATAGAGCTTCTCGATCCGCTTCAGGATGCCTTCGATCCTGTCCTCCAGGCTTTTCTCCTCCTTTGGCTCCTGCGGCTTTTCAGGCTTCTTCTCTTTCGTTTTCTTTCCTCTGTGCAGGAGCCTGGAGACCGGGAGAGGGAAACCGAATGCCGTGGCCTTCAGCTGCCCCGTTCCGTCGTAGGCGGCCCTGATCTGCAGAATGCCTGCGAGCCATCTGATCTCGCCGGCGAGGCTTATATCCCGCTTCGGATCCAGATGAAGAACTTCGCTGCTGCCCTCCGGATCATCGACCCTGCCCGAAAACGAATAGCGGAAGGGGACAAACAGGACCAGGATGAATACAAGCAGGGCAGCCGCCAGTACCACCAGGAGCAAGATCCCCAGTATTTTCAGTACGGTCAGAAAAACCGCCATGCGCATCACCTCCTCCCGGCATGCGAAACCGGCGTCCTTACATACTGTCTTCCCGAAGGCCGGCCAGATACGCGGCGGCATCCCACTGCCCGGTCATGTCATAGGCTTCCCTGGTCAGACTCTCCACCATTTCTATGGCGTCCTGCCTGCCATTGGCGATCCCGACGATATAGGGCGGGTGTACCCGGTAATAATCCGTCTGCAGATTCGCGCAGTGCATGATCTCCAGCTGCGGCCTCTCCCCGGGGCTCTGCCCAAGCACAAGGACATAGATATTCAGATGCCCTTTTCCCCGGACCAGGTCCCGTCTGACCTGCCGGGGATCCCGGATCCGCGGACTGACGTATAGTTTTTTATAAAAATCCATTCTTCCGCTCCCGATATTGGTTCCGCAGACTGCACATGATCAAAAACCGGCGGTCTTTTTCCGCTGCGTATTCCTGATGAGTGTTATTAATGAATGATCCTGATAAATGATCCTGATAAATGTTCCTGATAAATGTTCCTGATGAAACAGAAACAACATAAACGTAACTATTCAGCCCCCCATATCCCAAATGCTTCGCATTCGGGACTATAGGCGTCCAGAGGCGCTCTGCGCCTTCTCCGCCCCGGAGAACCGATCAAAAACGTTCCGGTGAGCGAGCTCCCCGGCCTTTATTTTGATCATTTCTCCGGGGTGCTGAACAGATAACATAAATAATCATACACTTATTTTTCAAAACAGAAAAGACCTTTATTATTTTTAGTATTTAATAAGCGCATTGTTTGTGCTATGATGATACAGGAAACAGATGTACGTTTTTTCAGCCGCACATCTGTCCGGTTCACCCGGCTGTCCCGGCGCAGCTGCTGCTGGAACAAACCGTCCGCCCTGCCTGGGAGTGGCGGTTCATCTGGAACTAACGAGCGCCCCCGCAGCCGTTCACACCAGTATTTTTTTCACATTTGTTTGAAGGAGGGCTTATTATGGCAGCTGATTATTATGCATCTCTAGGAAAAAACCTGATCGGCACAAAGACCTTTGACAACCTGATGGCTGCATTTGCAGGGGAGTCTCAGGCAAGAAACAAATATACGTATTTTGCTTCCAAGGCAAAAAAGGACGGCTATGAGCAGATCGCCAAGATCTTCCTGCAGACTGCCGAGAACGAAAAAGAGCACGCAAAGATCTGGTACAAGATCCTGGAAGGTGTGCACGACACGGTAGACAACCTTGAGATCGCAGCAGACGGCGAGCACGAGGAGTGGACCGAGATGTATCCCACTTTTGCGAAAGAAGCGCGCGAAGAGGGGTTTGCCGGGATCGCCGACCTCTTTGAGATGGTCGCCGCGATCGAGAAGGAGCATGAGGCCCGCTACCGCAAGCTGATCGAGAACATCCAGGGCGGCCTGGTCTTCTCCAAAGACGGCGACCGCATCTGGGAGTGCGGCAACTGCGGCCACATCCACATCGGCCCCTCTGCCCCCGATGTCTGTCCTGTCTGCAACCATCCGCAGGCATATTTCGAGATCCACGCGGACAATTACTGATCTACGGCCGGGTGCTCTCTGATCCCCGGCGGGTCCGGCTTTCCGGACCGGTACATCCTGATCCCCGGCGGGTCCGGCTTTCCGGGCCGGTACATCCTGAGTCCCGGCGGGTCCGGCTTTCCGGACCGGTACATCCTGAGTCCCGGCGGGTCCGGTTCTCCGGACCGGGGGCATTCGCAGCTCAGCTGTTCCGGACAGTGCGCCGTTAAGCAGTTTTTACAGAGTTCCCGCATCCCGGAAAAAGAGAAAAAAAGAAGACAGTCTGCGCAGTTCAGTGCAGAAAAGACCACCGGCGGCATGTACAGCATGCTGCCGATGGTCTTTTTTCTTTCACTGCTTGAGATCCGCCAGCATGCGGATCAGGGCAATGTCCTCCGGGGTCACCCGGAAGTTGGTCGCCATGCTCTTTCCATCCGGTGTGGTGATCGTCACATCCAGGACAGAGCCCTCCGGCAGGCCTTTATTGCGGATCGCACCGACAAAATGCGTAAAGCCCGGATGGCGGTTCCGGAACGCATTCAATGTGTCTTTCAGCTTCAGGATCTGGATCGGGTTGATCGCCATTCTGCCTCCTTTCATCATCCCCTTCTCAGGGGGTGTTTCATGATGCCCCGAGCCCGCGACAGGTCTGCCTGCCGGCGGGTGACAGTCTATAAAAGATTTCCGAGTTCCGCGAGGGTTCCGACGGGAATGAGTTTCATCCCCTCCGGGGCCTCGAGCCGGCGCATGCTGCTGCGCGGAAGCACACAGGATGTAAACCCCATTTTGGACGCTTCCTGGACGCGCATCTGCACCTGAGAGACAGCCCGCACTTCACCGGACAGCCCCACCTCTCCGAAAACGACCATGCGGTCGTCGACAGGGGTGTTTTTGAAACTCGACAGGATCGCAAGCACGATCCCGAGGTCCAGTGCCGGTTCCGTCTGCCGGATGCCTCCTGCCAGATTGATATAGGCGTCAAACTGGGACATGGGGATACCCAGACGTTTTTCAATGACGGCCATGAGCAGGCTCACACGATTGAAATCCGTTCCCGTGGACTGGCGCTTCGGATACCCGTATCCGGTGCGGCAGACCAGGGCCTGCACTTCGAGAAGCAGGGGTCTTGTCCCCTCCATGGAACAGGTCACGACACTCCCGCCGGTATTGAGCGGGCGTCCGCTCAAAAGAAACTCGGAAGGGTTGGGGACCTCCGCAAGACCATCGCCCCGCATTTCAAAGATCCCGATCTCATTCGTCGAGCCGAAACGGTTCTTGACACTGCGCAGGATCCTGTAGGAAGCGTAGCGGTCGCCCTCAAAATAGAGCACGGCGTCCACCATGTGCTCCAGAACGCGCGGCCCTGCCACACTGCCCTCTTTGGTGACATGCCCCACAAGGAAAAAGGTGATACCCGATTCCTTGGCGATCCTGAGCAGGATCCCCGTGGCCTCCCGGATCTGGGCGATGCTCCCGGGGGAAGCCTGGACCTGGGCGCAGTACATCGTTTGGATGGAATCGATGATCGCAAGCTTCGGCTTTTCCTCCTGCAGGATCTGCGCAATAGCGTCCAGATCCGTCTCGCACAGAAAGCGGAGCCTGTCGGAGATCTCCCCGATCCGTCTGCCGCGCATCTTGATCTGGCGAAGAGATTCCTCCCCGGAGATATAGAGGATGTCCAGACCGGCCGCCGCCATATTTCCCGCTGCCTGCAGCAGGATGGTCGACTTGCCGATCCCCGGGTCTCCGCCAAGAAGGATCATGGAGCCTGCGACAACGCCGCCGCCCAGAACGCGGTCCAGCTCCGCAAATCCGGTGGAAAAGCGCTCCTCTCCCGTCTCCTCCACATCTGACAGCGGCACCGGTTTCCGGCGGGCGCCGGGATGCGACATGGACATAGCACCGACGGAAGCCCCCGCCGTTTTTGCTGCCGGCGCGGGGGCTTCCACCATAGTGTTCCATTCTCTGCAGGCGGGGCACTGCCCGAGCCATTTCGCTGATTCATGACCGCAGCTTGTGCAGTAAAAAACGGTCCTGATTTTCTTTGCCATATATTTTTCTTCGTGCCCGGGGTTTTGACAGTTCCGGTTTATCCTGTACGACAACCGGATCCTGCACAGGTCACCCCGGGTTCCTTTTTTACAGCGGCCGGGTCCTATGCGGGCGCTCCGGTCTCCTCTTCAGTGAGAACAGGATCTTCGTCAGCCGGCTGCGGCAGGTCCTTTGCAGGGGCCTTCTTTCGTACGGCTTTAAAGGTCACCTCGCCGCCCCTGAACCCGCAGGTCACGGTATCTCCCTCTGCAAATTCCTCCGCCAGGATCTTTTCGGAGAGCGGATCTTCGATCACGGTCTGGATCGCGCGCTTGAGAGGGCGGGCTCCCATCTTGTCGTCCGCATATTTTTCGACGATATGGTTTTTCAGCGCCGTCGTGATCCGCAGATCGATCCCGAGCTGCGCTTTCGCGCGCCGCACAAGGTCAGAGGCCAGAAGCGTCGTGATGTCCGTCATCTCCTCCTTTGTCAGGAGGTGGAAGACCTGGATCTCATCGATACGGTTGATGAATTCCGGACGGAACAGCTTCTTTACTTCCTCCATAACGCCTTTTTTCATGTGCTCATAGTCCTGTTCCTGCGTCGGCTTATCGGCAAACCCCAGCGTTTTCGGCGCCACGATCCTCTGGGCGCCGACATTGGAGGTCATGATGATGACAGTATTTTTGAAATTGACCCTGTGCCCCTGGGAATCCGTAATGTGTCCCTCATCTAGGATCTGCAGCAGGATGTTGAAGACATCCGGGTGCGCCTTCTCGATCTCGTCAAAAAGGACGACGGAGTAGGGATGCCGCCGGACTTTCTCGGAGAGCTGTCCGCCCTCCTCATAGCCCACATAGCCGGGAGCCGAACCGATGATCTTGGACACCGCGTACTGTTCCATATATTCGGACATGTCGATCCGGATCAGATCCTTGTCGGAACCGAACATGACCTCCGCGAGCGCTTTCGACAGCTCGGTCTTTCCCACGCCGGTGGGACCCAGGAACAGGAAGGATCCGATCGGACGATCCGGGTTCTGCAGTCCGACACGGCCCCGCCGGATCGCCCGGGAGACAGCCTGTACAGCTTCCTCCTGTCCAATGACACGTTTATGAAGCTCCGCCTCCAGGCGAAGGAGGCGGGCGCTCTCACGTTCCGTGAGCCGCGTGACAGGGACTTTTGCCCAGATGGATACGACACCGGCCACATCCTCCGCCGTGACTGGGACGCGGCGGTCGGACTGGATCTTCCCTCTTCTCTCCCGAAGACTGTCCAGTTTCCCTACAAGTACATCCTGTTCGCGGCGGAGGGCTTTTGCTTCGGCGAGGTCTCCCTCCATAAAAGCTTTTGCAAGTCTCTCGTCCGCATCCCGGATCTGTTCCTCCAGAACAAGAGACTTGTCCATGCTGCCGCTCCCTCCGCCGTCACTGCCCAGCCTCACAGCGGCGCAGGCTTCATCGATGACATCGATCGCCTTGTCGGGGAGGTTGCGGTCGGTGATGTAACGGACAGACAGGTCGACAGCCATCTGCAGGGCTTCGTCCTGCACTTTGACATTGTGGTGATCCTCATAGATATGGACGATGCCCCGCAGGATATCAAGGGCCTCCTCCTGCGTCGGCTCATCGATCTGGACCGGCTGGAAGCGGCGCTCCAGAGCCGCGTCTTTTTCGACATATTTCCTGTACTCCGTGATCGTCGTCGCGCCGATCAGCTGGACCTCACCGCGCGACAGGGAAGGCTTGAGGATATTGGAGGCATCCAGGGCGCCTTCCGCTCCTCCCGCACCGATCAGGGTGTGCAGTTCATCGACAAACAGGATGATGTTGCGGTCCGCGGTCACTTCCTCGATAACGCGCTTGATCCTCTCTTCAAACTCGCCCCGGTATTTGGTACCTGCCACCATACCGGACAGATCCAGAGTCAGCAGCCGCTTGTCCCGCATGGAAGCCGGGACCCTGCCCGACACGATGCGCTTCGCGAGTCCCTCGACGACGGCAGTCTTGCCCACGCCCGGTTCACCGATCAGGCAGGGATTGTTCTTGGTCCTGCGGCTGAGGATCTGGACGACCCTGCGGATCTCCTCCTCCCGCCCGATCACGGGATCCAGCTTTCCGTCATAGGCCAGCTGTGTCAGATCGCGGCTGAACTGCTCGAGGATCCCCCTCTTCTCCATGCCTGCACTGCCCGTCTGCAGATCATCTCTGTGCCTGGCGGGATCCTCTCCCATCGCTGCCAGAAGTTCAAAATACATCTTTGACAGGTTTGTTCCCAGTGCCTCCAGAATCTTTACGGCGACATTTTCCTTTTCCAGGATGATCGCCAGCAGGATGTGCTCCGTCCCCGTCCTGTCAGACCTGTACTGCCCGGCCTGGCTGCGTGCTATGTGAAGCACCTTGCGGCACCTGGGGGAATACCCCTCGTGGTCCAGCAGGGCCAGGCTTCCGGGATGAATATTCAGCTGCGAGATCATCTCCTCCAGGCGCTCTGTGGTCACACCATTTTCCTGCAGGATCCTGGAGGCGACTCCCTCCGGTTCCTGCGAGAGCCCCAGGATCAGGTGCTCCGTGCCTATATAGTTTTGATTTGCTTTTTTGGATGCACTCTTCGCGGCACGAAGCGCCGCCTGTGCGTTTTTCGTGAAATTATTGTCCTTCATGAAATATGATTCTTTCTCTTACTTATACTTAAACCTCATGGCCGGTGCCGCAAACCAGTTCGTAATCATCATAGATATCATCCACCATCCTGTGCAGGTCCTGACGGCTCATGTTCCGGCACCTGGCCTGCGCGAGAAGTTTCCTGAGATCTTTTTCCAGCTGCGCACGCGCACGCAGGGTATCCACATCCACAGAGACGATCGCGCCGCGCCGGCGGTCGACCTTGACAAAGCCTTCCTGCTTGAGGATTGTGTAGGCCTTGTTGACTGTGTGCATATTGATGCCGATCTCATCCGCCATCTGCCGGACGGAAGGCAGAGGATCGCCCTCTTCCAGCGTGGCTGTCGCGATCCCGAGGATGATCTGATTGCACAGCTGCTGATATATCGCCTCATCACTGCTGAAGTCAATCTTGATAAGCATAGCATATCCCTCCGTTTTATACCACATGCTCCCGAATAAAAAAGCGCTTCATAAAAGCGCTGACCGGGTGCTGTTATATGAATGATATAACAGATGGTATGTTCTGTCAAGCCGCACGCGGCTTTCCGGGCAGGCGCCGAAAAAAGGTGTTACTGCCCACGCCCGCCGGTTCTGCATATGAAGGCAGCAGCACAAAGTGACCGCAATAGATCACAATGTGCTGCTGCCATGAGGTCGATCATTGAAGGTGTTACCGCCTGTATCAGCTGCGTTTGCGGGGACTGCTCAGGAAGGAATACTCCATATCGTCGTCGTCATCCGCAAAGAAATCGTCCGGCGCTTCCCCGGGTTCCTCCTGTACGGGAACAGAAACTGTCTGTCCTGCCTTGCCGCGTACAGCTTTGTCAGCTGCCGCCGCGGGAGTCTGTGCCCTGCCGGCAGATGCTGCCGCGGCCTTTCCGGAGCCGGAACCTGCATCCTTCCCGGCAGGATCTGCGGGTTCTGCGGGAAGAAGGTCGGCATCCTCCGGATAGTCCAGCGCCTCATCAAACGCTATGGTGCGGGGCTGACGGGTCCTCGGACGGGGAGACCTGGCAGAGCCGGAACTGCGGGCCTTTTGTCTGCCGCGGCTCCGGACAGGAGGCAGCTCTTCCTCTTCCTCCTCGTAATCATCCGGTTCTTCTTCGTACTCTTCTTCGTAAGGATCCTCGTCCTCCTCATACTCATCTTCGTCTTCGTAGTCTTCATCGAGTCCATCAGAAGAGAAGATATTTTTCAAAAAGCCGAAGAAGCCTCCGCCCTGCGGTTCATCCTCGTCGTAGTCCTCCTCGTCGTCTTCGTCGTAGTCCTCCTCATCGTCCTCGTCGTAGTCGTCATCCTCGTCGTAGTAATCGTCCTCGTCGTCTAGGTCTTCTTCCTCCTCGTACTCGTCTTCCTCAAAGCGGCTCTTTTTCCCGCGGCCCTTGCCGCCGATCGCTCCAAAGAGTCCGGCCCTGGACTTTGAAGGCGCGGGCTTCTCCTCTTCTTCGGGCTCATCCTCCTCTTCCGGAGCAGGCGCATCCGCATCGGCAGAGGCAGAGAGCGCGCCTGCCTGCGCGGCTGTCACCGCTTCCCGGCCGTCTTCCCCGTCTTCCGATGAAGGATCCGGTTCAGAAGCATCGGACTTCGCAGGGGTCTTCTCCGCATCCTCCTGCCATTCGTAGGAGAATTCGTCCTCCTCTTCCTCCTCATCGTCCTCTTCGAGCCGACGCTGTCTGCGCGTCCTCCCCGCGGAAGGAGCCGGTCTTCTGCCGTCATTTCTTCGCAGGAACAGGAAAAGGAAAGCCAGCAGGACGATCAGGATCAGGAGAAGGAGGCAGGCGATCGTCCGCCAGATCCCGGCGGAGGAAGCATTCTTCTGCGCTGCATTCTGTGCATCGCTGAGCTTGTCCAGATCGCCGATCCTGATATGCTTGTCCGTATCGTAGTTGTAAATATACCAGTTTCCGGTGCCGTCTTTTTCAGTGACAAAATTGATGCTGTACTGGGCGCTGGGATCTGTATAGGGATCATAGGCGGCTTCGCCTTCCGTCTGCGGCTGGTTCTGGGAGTCAGCCTCTTGAGCAGTCTCTTCCGAAGCAGTCTCTTTTTGCCCGTCCGTCTCTTCCCCTGCGGCAGGGGCGGCGGACTGGTCCGTATCCTGCGTCCAGTCATCAATGCTTTCTTCGGACCCGGATCCCTCCTCTTCGGTCTGGGCCGCAGAGTCCTCCGTTTCCTGTGGTTTTTCTTCCTCCGCAGGCTCCTCCGCCGGCTCCTCCGGCTGGACAGTCTCCACATTCTCCCCGCCGTTGTCGATCCACTGGGCCTTTACATAACCGGTATTTTTATTCGGCAGCTCGACATAGTACCACTCGATCCCGGCGGCATCCGTGGTTTTGGAGATCACGGTGACCTTATCTCCTTCCTGAAGGACACCGATAATGTTGTTGTCCTTCTCCTCGCCGGAATTGCGGATCATGACATCAGACGCTGTCACGGTAGCTGCACAAACGGGTACCGCAAGCATACAGACTGCTGTGAGAACGGCAGCAAGTACTGCCAGCCTCCCTGCAGCTCTGCGTCCCGGTCTTTTGTTTCTCATGACTTTTCCTCCCCTCGGCACAACTGTGTGAAGTGCCTGCTTCTCAAATGGCGTCGATTGCCTTTCCGATATCGCTGCGCATATACATTTTATCGAAATGGACCCACTTGACCGCCTCGTAGGCATTTGCGCGGGCCGCCTTCAGATCGTCTCCGATCGCAACGACTCCCAGCACCCGTCCCCCGCTGGTCACGGTATTTCCGTCCTGATCAAAGGACGTACCTGCGTGGTAGCAGCGATACCCGGTCCTGCCGTCAAACTGCTCCAGTCCCGTGATGACCTTGCCTTTTTCATAGCTTTCCGGATACCCTCCGGAGGCGATCACCACACAGACGGCGGCATTGTCGGAAAACTTCAGATCGATCCTGTCCAGCGTGCCGTCGATGCAGGCCTCCATCACATCCACGAGATCTGTCTCCATGCGGGGCAGGACGACCTGGGTCTCGGGATCCCCGAAACGGGTATTGTACTCGAGCACCCGGGGGCCGTCTGGCGTCAGCATGAGGCCGAAATACAAAACGCCGCGGAAGGGCCGGCCTTCCGCCGCCATGGCCGCCACGGTCCTGTCATAAATATTTTCACGGCACCAGGCGTCGATCTGCGGCGTATAGAAGGGGCTCGGAGAAAAAGTCCCCATGCCGCCCGTATTGAGTCCCGTATCACCGTCGCCCTGGCGCTTGTGATCCTGCGAGGAGGTCATGAGCTTGTAGTTTTTTCCGTCCACAAAGGCGAGGACGGATACCTCGCGCCCGGTCATAAACTGCTCGATCACGACGCTGCTGCCGGCGTCCCCGAACTTTTTATCCATCATCAGTTCCCGGATGCCCTCTCTGGCAGAAGGCAGATCCTCACAGATCAGAACCCCTTTGCCCAGAGCAAGTCCGGAGGCCTTGAGGACGATCGGGAAATCCGCCGTCTCCAGATAGGCCAGTGCCTTCTCGGCATCCTCAAAGGTCTCGTAGGCAGCCGTCGGGATCCCGTACTTTTTCATGAGATCCTTGGAGAAGGCCTTGCTCCCCTCGATGATGGCGGCGTTGGCCGGCGTTCCGAAGATCCTGAGCCCCTGCGCCTCAAAGGCATCCACGATCCCCGCGCAGAGCGGATCATCCATGCTGCAGACGGTGAGGTCGATCCCGTTTTCTTTTGCAAAAGCAGTCAGCGCGTCAAAATCCATCGTTCCGATCGGGACACATTCCGCGATCCTTGCGATGCCGGCATTGCCGGGCGCGCAATACAGTTTTTCCACGCGCGGACTTCTCAGGATCGCATCCGCGATCGCGTGCTCCCTGCCGCCTCCACCGACGAGCAGTACCTTCATCCCTGTCTTTTTCTCTGCCATGCTGTAAACCTCCTTTGCGGGGACATGGTCTCAGTCCAGAATTCTGGTCCTTCTTCCCTCTATTTTCACCTTTCCGGCTGCGATCAGGTCGATCGCGCGGGGCAGGATGATCCACTCCGCCTGTTCCATGACGCGGCGCTGCAGTGTCTCGGGCGTATCATCCTCCAGGATGTCGACCGCCTTCTGCAGGATGATCGGTCCGGTATCCAGGTTTTCATCCACAAAATGCACCGTTGCGCCGGTCACCTTCACGCCGCGCTCCAGGGCTTTTTCATGGACATGGAGCCCGTAGTGCCCCTTGCCGCAGAAAGAAGGGATCAGAGCGGGGTGGATATTGATGATCTTTCCCGGGTAAGCCGCGCAGACCTGGTGCGGGACCGCGACCATAAAGCCCGCGAGGACGATGAGGTCCGGGGCGGCTTCATTGATCTTCGCCAGAAGCCCCTCATGAAAGGCCTCCCGGTCAGGAAAGTCCTTCGGGGATACGCAGCAGGCGGGGATGCCCGCCGCCCTGGCCCTCTCCAGGGCATAGGCCCCGGGATTATTGCTGATGACCTGCCCGATCTTCGCATTGCGGATCGTACCGTCCGCGATGCGGTCGATAATGGCCTGCAGGTTTGTGCCCCCGCCGGAGACACAGACAGTTATGTTCAGCATACGTCTACTCCTTTATCCCCCTCGAGGACAGTGCCGATCCTGTATGCCTTCTCGCCGGCTGCGGCGAGGGCTTCGATCGTTCTGTCCGCGTCCGCCGGATCGACGGCCAGGACCATGCCGATCCCCATGTTGAAGGTGTTGTACATCATCTGCTCTTCGATCCCGCCGCGCTCCCGGATGAGCCGGAAAATGGAAGGCACTTCATAGCTGTCCTTTATAACCTGCGCACGGACCCCCTCGGGCAGCATGCGGGGAATATTCTCGTAAAAACCGCCCCCGGTCACATGGCTGCAGCCCTTGATCCGGACGCCTGCCTGCCGCACGCTCCGCAGGGCGCGCACATAGATCTTTGTCGGACGAAGCAGGGCGTCGCCGAGCGTCTCTCCGAGCGAGGGGATATATTCCTGCAGATTCTCCGCCGTGACATCAAACACCTTGCGCACAAGGGAGAAGCCGTTGGAATGGACGCCGGAGGAAGCGATGCCGATCAGGGCGTCTCCGGGCCGGATCTCCTCTCCGGTGATCAGATCCTTTTTATCCGCCGCACCGACCGCAAAACCGGCCAGATCATACTCATCCTCGGGATAAAAACCGGGCATCTCCGCCGTCTCGCCGCCGATCAGCGCGGCGCCGGCCTGCCCGCAGCCGTCACAGACGCCCTTTACGATCTGCGCAATCTTCTCGGGATAGTTTTTGCCGCAGGCAATGTAGTCCAGGAAAAAGAGCGGTTCGCCGCCCGCACAGGCCACATCGTTTACACACATGGCGACGCAGTCGATCCCGACCGTGTCGTGTCTGTCCATCAGAAAAGCCAGCTTGAGCTTGGTTCCCACGCCGTCCGTACCGGACAGAAGGACCGGATCCTCCATTTCCTTGATCTTCGAGAGGGAAAACGCACCGGAGAAGCCTCCCAGGCCGCCCATCACTTCCGGGCGCATGGTCCGGGCCACATACTCCTTCATCAGTTCCACACTGCGGTATCCGGCCTCAATATCCACGCCGGCACTTTTGTAATCCATCATAATAAGCCTGACTCCTTCTTTGTAGTTGAATCATGGTGCGCCGAAGACCGGAACCGCTTCGGGATCCGGTCCGAAAAATATCTTTCCGGGCAGTTTTTTCTCAGTAGTTCTGCCAGCCGGACTCCTGCAAACGCGCGTCCTTGGCCTGGACTTCCTCCAGCTGCTTTTTAGAAAAATCCTTCAGCCTCTGCAGAAGTGCCTCATCCGAGATCGCGAGCATCTTCGCCGCCAGGATGCCGGCATTTTTCGCACCGCCGATCGCGACTGTCGCGACCGGGATCCCGCTGGGCATCTGCACGATCGAATACAGAGAATCACGGCCGCCCAGGGAGGTCGTGTGCATGGGTACGCCGATCACAGGCAGCGGAAACAGGGCTGCGCACATGCCCGGCAGATGGGCCGCCATGCCGGCGCCCGCGATGATCACCTTCATCCCTGCCGCCTCGGCTCCCTTCGCATATTCAAAAAAGACATCCGGTTCCCTGTGCGCGGAGATGATCCGCATCTCATAGGTGACTCCCAGCTCATCCAGAACTTCTGCCGCCTTCTTCATGACGGACATATCCGAATCGCTTCCCATCACAATGCCGACCTGTGCCATATCGTATACCATTTCCTTTCATAAAAATAATACAAGACCCGCCCATGGTTTTTTCCTGCAGGCAGGAATAATGCCCCGGCCTGCCCCCGGGCGCTTTTACAAGTAGTGTATAAAAAAAACACAAAGTATGCAAGTGTCAGGTAAAAAGAGCCGCAGCTCATCCCAGTGCTGCGTTGAGGATCTCCGTTCCCGGCAGGACGAATCTTCCCTTTTGGATCACGGGAACAGAAGATCCGTCGGCGCGCACTGCCTCCAGGCATCCGACCTCTTCATAGGGGATCGTGATATCCGTGTGGCATCCGAAATAGGCGTGCCCGGGATCGGTGTCCCTGAGAAGGGAATACGCGTTGTCCTTGGCGAAGATCTCCTTTCCGTCCGGGTTAAAGACCCTGTTCTCCTCCTCATGGGAGTAGCAGGTGTCGCCGACTGCAAAGTGGGGACCTGTCTTTTCCGCGATCAGGATGGGAAGCCTCTCCAGGATCCCCAGCTGCGCCGCCAGGGCGGCTGCAGTCGTATTGGTCCCGATCGCGCACTCTCCCATTGGAAGGGTCTCATGGTGAAAGAGGATATTCTCCTCGATATACTTTTTCCCTTCCTCTTCCGTGGGGAACCCTCCGCAGCGGTACTCAGCGATGCGGCCGTCCCGGAACCGGATCTCCAGGTCCTCAAAGAGCAGGCCGTTCAGGTAGACGGCAGTCACATGCAGGATGCCGTCTGTCCCGGTCAGCTCCGGGGTAGTAAAGACCTCCCCGACCGGGATGTTGACATCGGCGACGCAGTTTTCAAAAATGGTCTGGGCGGCCGGGTCACGCGGCGTCTGCAGGCGGACGGTCATGTCTGTCCGGTTCCCCTTCTGCCCGGTGATATGGATGCTCTGCGCCGTATCGAGGACCGCGATCATCTTCGCCTGTACTTCCCGCCAGGTCATGTAATCCAGCGTGTTGATCTCGATGACTGCGCGGAAGATCTCTTCAAAGGAAGCTTTCAGATCGCCGTCCGGATATCCGTGCGTGATCTCCGGAAGCGGAAAGGCGATGATCGTAAAGCTCCTCTCTTTTCCGATCACAGCCCTGTCATATAAAAGATCCGCCTGCTGCCTGAACTGCGCGATCTTTTTCTGCTGACCGGATGAAAAATGCGGGTATTCTTCATGCATGACCGGAGAAAAAGGGCGTTCTCCGAAGGTTTCCATGACAGCCGGACCGGCATACAGGACCGTTTCCTCTTTCAGTGCCTGATAGGCCTGTTCGAGGGCATCCTGGCGCCGTGCGCGCAGGGCGTTATTCAGAAAGAGGGCAAGATCCTCCCGGTGGTCATAGGTATACTGGGGATTGGGGGAAGTGGTCTCGATCCCGGCGCCGCCCCGTCCCAGGTGCTGAGTGAACAGGTCCGCCTGCTGACCGGGGACAACAGCCTCCAGCCCCATCGTTTTCGAAAGGTTTTCCACCGCGCGGCGGGCCGCCCGCTCAAAGCCGATGTGATAAAAGAGTCCGGCGCGGCGGCGGATCGACAGGTCCTTTCCGGTCACATCAAATCCGATCCGGTAGCCTTCCGTCCAGGTATCCGCGATCTTTGCGGCCGTCTCTTCATCCAGCCCTTCCAGATAGGTAAATACGCCCGTCTCATTGTCCGAGACATAGGCTCCGTAGCGGTAGAGGCAGCGGGGATCGCCAGGGACATAAATGCCGGAAAAACCTGCTGCCTGCAGCGTTTCCTGTCCTGCAGACGGAGTAACAGAAGGCTCCGGGCCCTGCGTTTTCCCCAGGATCTTCTCCGGCAGGCTTCCGCCCACGAGACTGCGTCTGACCCGTACCAGCATCTACTCAGTTGGGTAGTGGTTCTTGTAGTGTATGATTTTTTATCTGTTTTGTTGTGGTGTTGTTATAT
>JAFWDM010000118.1 GCA_017513005.1 Lachnospiraceae bacterium | reverse complement strand
TGTTGTTATGGGAACGATAACCCCGGATATTTTCTTAGGATTTCGTAGATTCAGTTTTTATTCGTGAAACAACCCTGTACCTGCACCCGACAGTGCATCGGACAGCGGTTACTGTACACGCCTCCCGGCTGCGGATCCGTCATCATTGTTTTTCCTGGAGATGAGAACCGCGCTTTCGCGCGGGCCCAGGGTAAATCGGGTCGGGACGATCAGGGGCTGCTCCATGCCTGCGGGGCAGGTAAGGCCCTTTGAATGGCAGACGATCGACCAGCTGCAGCCTTCCGGCAGGTCCGGCAGGCTAAAGTTGTGCTCTTCCCAGTGGGCATTGACCATGATGTAGAGGAAGCAGTCGGAGTCCGTGCCGTATTTGGTGTGGTCTTCGGCATAGAGATACGCGAAGGACAGGGTCGGCGCGGACAGGTCGAAGGCCCAGGGCTCCGGGCCGTGGAAGGACAGCTCGGGGTAACCGGTCCCGTTCTGCTCCTGGTCAAAGCGCGGAGCGCGCAGGACAGGATGGGCTGTGCGGAGCGCGAGGAGGGTCCGGACATACTGGAAGAGCGCCCGGTTTTCCCGGTATTGCTCCCAGTTGAGCCAGGAGATCTCGTTGTCCTGGCAGTAGGAATTGTTGTTCCCGAACTGGGTGTTGGCGAATTCGTCACCGGACAGGATCATGGGGACTCCGCGGCTGGTCAGAAGAAGGGTGAAGAAATTGCGGATCTGCCTCTGCCTGAGTGCCAGGATAACCGGATCATCCGTCTCCCCCTCCACGCCGCAGTTCCAGCTGTTGTTGTCGTCGGATCCGTCCCGGTTGTCCTCGCCGTTAGCAAGGTTGTGCTTTTCATTGTAGGACACGAGGTCATACATGGTGAACCCGTCGTGGCATGTGATGAAGTTGATAGAGGTGTTGGGTCCCTGACTGCTGTAGAGGTCAGCCGAGCCGTCGATCCGAAGGTAGAGCTCCGGCGCACAGGAGGCGTCGCCCTTGATGAATCTGCGCATGCAGTCGCGATATTTTCCGTTCCACTCGGACCAGCGATTCCAGGAGGGGAAGTTGCCGACCTGGTAGAGGCCGCCGGCATCCCAGGCCTCCGCGATCAGCTTGGTCCTGCCCAGGACGGCGTCGTGGGCCAGGGAATCGATGAGGGGCGGGGAGATCATGGGATTGCCGTCCTCGTCCCTGGTCAGGATGGAGGCGAGGTCGAAGCGGAATCCGTCTATGTGGTAGGCAGCGACCCAGTAGCGCAGACAGTCCAGGATGTGGCTGCGGACGACGGGATTGTTGCAGTTCATCGTGTTCCCGCAGCCGCTGTAATTGACATAGCCCCCGTCCGGCGTCAGGAGGTAGTAGGTGCGGTTGTCGATTCCCTTGTAGGAGAGGACCGGCCCGCCCTCGCCGCCCTCCGCGGTGTGGTTGAAGACAACATCCAGGATGATCTCGATCCCGTTTTCATGGAGTTTTTTGACCAGGTTTTTGAGTTCATCGGCCTCCATGCAGAAAGGTCCCGAGGCGGCATAGCCTGCCTTGGGGGAGAAAAAGCAGACCGTCGAATAGCCCCAGTAATTGACCAGGGTCCTGCCGTTCACCTCCCTGGCATTCTCAAATTCATCAAAGGAAAAGACCGGCATGAGTTCGATGCAGTTGACGCCCAGCGCCTTCAGATAGGGGATCTTTTCCACGATGCCCGCGAAGGTGCCGCGGTATTTGACACCGCTCGAAGGATCCTGCGTAAAGCCGCGCACATGCATCTCATAGATGACCAGGTCCTCGATCGGGGTCTCCAGGGGCTTATCGCCCTCCCAGATATAGTCCTCCCGGATGAACTGGCCCCGGTGGGGGAAGGGGTTTTCCGGATCCGGTCTGACTCCCCAGGTGCTCTGGCCGGTCACGGCTTTGGCGTAGGGGTCGAGCAGGATCTGATCTTTGTCAAAGCACAGTCCCTCCTCCGGCCGGTTTATGCCGTCGAAGCGGTAACCGTACTCGACTGTGTCGATCGCGAGCCCGAAGACCAGCATCGTGTAGACATTTCCGATGCGGAAGGAGTCCGGAAAGGGGATCTCTACGAAGGGTTCCATCTCCCCGGGGTTGTAGAGCAGGAGCGTGCAGCCGGTGGACTCCTTTGAAAAAACGCTGAAGTTCACGCCGCCGTCCATCAGCGTCGCCCCGAAGGGCAGGATCCGTCCGATCCGGTACTTCAGCCCCTTGATTGTGTTGGTGGGATAGGTGTCGATCAGTCTCATCGTGGTCATTCCTGTTCTTTTTCTGTATGAATGATACCTTTCAGGCAGACGGATCAATGTGACATGCACTCTTCCTTTTACGATGATCAGTTCAAAATCATGAATGCCGGCCCCGAAAGAGAGAATCACCAGATCGTCAGGGATAGAATTATTGTACCACTGATTCGTCTTTTTCACACTGCATAAAACGATTTGGCATCGCGCGATAAACGAAAAAACATGCCCGGATAGTTGACGGCCGCCAAATATCCAGGCATACAGATGACAGGGCCTTTTTACTGGCTGCTCTCCAGGAGCTTTTTCTGGATCCTTGCCATCACTTCGATATAGTAGGCCTGCTCTTCTATCGTCATTTCCTCCGTATCCATCTGATTCAGCTTCTCCATAGCATCGGCATACTTCAGCATGTAATTGCTGTAATCCATCAGCATACCTGCGGGATCGTCGGAATTCGAATACTTCTGCATGAATGCTATGTACTCGTCAAAAAACGCCTCATAGCTGTCCATGGCAGCCTTGAATTCGGGGGAGATCCCGCTTCCGTTCCCCGGAGACTCCTGCCCGGAGTTCTCCCCGGGCGCTTCCTCTTCTGTTATTGCAGGCTCCTCCGCGGGCGCTTCCTCTTCTTTTTTCCCGGATTCCTCCGCGGGCGCTTCCTCTGCTGTTTTCCCGGATTCCTTCGCGGGTGCTTCCTCTGCTTTTTTCGCAGGCTCCTTCACAGGTGCTTCTGCAGATTCTTCTTCCGGGGACTCCGATTCCGGTCTTTCTGTCCGGTCTTCCTGGTCTTTCTCTTCTGCTTCCGAAACCTGTTCTTCCTCAGCCTGCTTTTCCGCGACGGCTCTGCCGGTTCCCGCGCTGCTGTCCTGTTTTTCCTGATGCCCTTTCGACCCGGACCGCCCGTTCCCGATCAGTCCGAGCAGAATGATGCCCAGGATGACGATCCCTATGATTCTTTTTACAGATCCTTTACGTTTCATGGATTACCTCCTTTTCCCGAATCACTGCAATTCCGAATCGGTTTGCCACACTTATCTTTTCCGGTTAAACACTATTTGTGGAACAGGAATACGCGGGCTGCGGAACCTGTCCCTGCTCCACCAGTATATCTTTCTTCCTATCTCCGGATATTCACGATTCGTGAACCTGCACCGGGTCCGGCAGCTGCGGACTTCTGAGAAAATCCTCCAGCGAAGCTCCGTAATGGAGCGCGATCTGAAAGAAGGTCTCGAGGTCCGGGAGCCTGTAGCCGCTCTCATAGTTGGCGACCGTGGTCGGTCCGTATCCCAGAAGCGTTCCAAGCTGCTGCTGGGTCTCTCCATGTTCGAGCCGGATCCTCCTGATATTTGCT
>JAFWDM010000117.1 GCA_017513005.1 Lachnospiraceae bacterium | reverse complement strand
CACCCCATTGTCACTGCAGGACGACGTTGCTGTCGCCGCAGGTACCGCGCAGAAGGGCGAGGGCGGTCTCGCCGGCGCGGATGCCCTGGCCGGGGGGGAGGACCTTGCGGATGCGGCGGTCTTCGATGTAGATGACTACCTGGTCGGGGCCGCCGTTTTCGGCGACGGTGCGGAGGATGTCCTTCTCGTGTTTTTTCCACTCCGTAAAGTTGGAGAAGCGGAGCCAGACTCTGTGGGGGACGTCCTCGAAGGGGGTGATCTTCGAAGCGATGAGTTTGCCGTCCTTTTCCTCTTCGAGGGAGATGCGTCCGCGGATGAAGATCTTGTTGTCCTCTTCAAGGGCATCGGCGTTCTCCTCGTAGGTGCGGGGAAAGACGATGACTTCGACCGTGCCGGTGAGGTCTTCTATGGAGAGGAAGGCCATGACTTCGCCGTTTTTGGTGTATTTGATCGTCTTCTCGGAGATGATGCCGCCGATGACGGCTTCGCGGCGGTCCAGGAGGGCCTGCGGGGCGGCGGCGTCCTCGTCGAGGACGAAGTCGGCGGCAGTGGCGGTCACGCGGCTCTTCCAGAGGCCTTCCCAGGCCTGGAGGGGGTGGCCGCTGACGTAGATGCCCAGGACCTCCTTTTCGAAGGCGAGGCGGAGTTCGTCGGGGTATTCGCCGACATCGGGCATGCGGATCTCGTAGTCTTTTTTATCCTCTTCATCCGCGATGTCAAAGAGGGTCATCTGGCCCGCCATGTCATTTTTTTTGGAGCTCTGGAGGTCTTCCAGGATGCGGACAAAGACGCTCATGAGCTGTTTCCGGGTGCCGCCCAGGCAGTCCAGGGCACCGGATTTGATGAAGTTTTCCACGGTGCGGCGGTTGACGTCTTTTTCCTGGGACGCCATACGGGTGAGGAAGTCGCGCAGGTCCTTGTAGGGGCCGCGGAGACGGCGCTCTGTGATAATGGCGTCGATCACGGGACGGCCGACGCCCTTGATGGCGGTCAGGGCATAGCGGATGCCGTCCGGGGAGACGGAGAACCCCGCCTCGCCCTCGTTGATGTCGGGGGGCAGGAGGCGGATCTTCATGGACCGGCAGGCAAGGATGTAGGAAGCGACCTTGGTCGGGTGGTCAATCACAGAGGTCATCAGGGCCGCCATGAATTCCATGGGATAGTAGTATTTGAGCCAGGCGGTCTGGTAGGCGACCACGGCATAGCAGGCGGCATGGGACTTGTTGAAGGCATACTTGGCGAAGTCCATCATGGTGTCGTAGATGCCGGAGGCGACTTTCTCGTCGATGCCGCGGGCTGTGCAGCCAGGGACGTTCTCCGCCGGGTTGCCGTAAACGAAGTTTCTGCGCTCCTGCTCCATCACAGCCTGCTTTTTTTTGCTCATGGCGCGGCGCACCAGGTCGCTCCTGCCCAGGGTATAGCCTCCCAGGTCCCGGACGATCTGCATGACCTGCTCCTGATAGACGATACAGCCATAGGTGGGCTCGAGGATGGGCTCGAGCTCCGGGCAGGCGTAATGGACCGAGCCGGGGTTGTTTTTCCCCTCTATGTACTGCGGGATGAAGTCCATGGGGCCCGGCCGGTAGAGGGAGATGCCGGCGATGATGTCCTCGAAGTTCCCGGGGCGCAGTTCCTTCATGAAATTCTGCATGCCGCCGGATTCGAGCTGGAAGATGCCGTCTGTCCTGCCGGAGGAAATGTAGCGGTAGATGTCGGGATCGGCGTAGTCCAGGGCGTCCATGGAGACCACGGGTCCTATGGGGTTCAGGGCGGGGCGTTTCGTCCCGACGACGGGCTCGGAGGGCGGATAGGCGCCGTGGGCCAGCCGGATGGAGCGGTTGGCCATCTCGACCGCATTCTGGATCACAGTCAGGGTGCGCAGGCCCAGAAAATCCATCTTCAGAAGGCCCAGTTCCTCGATGGTCGTCATGGGAAACTGGGTGGTGGTCGAGCCGTCCTGGGTGCGGGCAAGGGGCACAAGGTTTTCGGCGGGTTCCGAGCAGATGACGACGCCGGCGGCGTGCACGGAGGCGTGGCGCGGCAGGCCCTCGAGGCGCAGGCTCATGTCGATGAGCTTGCGGACACGCTCATCCTGTTCATAGGATCTTCGCAGGTCCGGACTCTGCTTCAGGGCTTTTTCCAGGGTGATGCCGAGCTCCTGGGGAACCATCTTGGCGATCGAGTCGACGAATCCATAGGGAAGATCCATGACGCGGCCGACGTCGCGGATCACGCCGCGGGCTGCCATGGTGCCGAAGGTGATGATCTGCATCACGCGGTCCTTCCCGTATTTGCGGGTGACGTAGTCGATGACCTCCCCGCGGCGCTCGAACCCGAAGTCGACGTCGATATCGGGCATGGAGACGCGCTCCGGGTTGAGGAATCGCTCGAAGAGAAGGTTGTAGCGGATGGGATCGATGTCCGTGATCCCGAGGGAATAGGCGACGATGGAACCCGCCGCGCTGCCGCGCCCGGGGCCGACCATGATCCCGTTTTCGCGGGAATAATTGATGTAGTCCCAGACGATGAGGAAGTAGTCGACATAGCCCATCTGGCGGATCGTGTCAAGTTCGTACTCCAGGCGGGCCCGCAGGTCCGCGGAGGACATGCCGGGATAGCGCTTTTCCATCCCGTCGCGGCAGAGCTTGTTAAGGTAGGTCCAGGAGTCGTAGCCCTCCGGCACGTCGAATTTCGGGAGCTTAGTGACGCCGAATTCGATGTCCACATGGCAGCGGTCGGCAATGCGCTGGGTGTTGTCGAGCGCCTCCTGTGCGTAGGGAAAGAGCTTTCGCATCTCCTCCTCGCTCTTGACATAGAACTGTCCGCCGGGATAGCGCATGCGGTTTTCGTCGGCCAGCTTTTTGCCGGTCTGGACACAGAGCAGGATATCGTGGGCCTCCGCGTCCTCCGCGAAGGTGTAGTGGCAGTCATTCGTGGCGACCAGAGGGATCCCGGTCGCGCGGCTGATGCGCAGGAGTCCGGCATTGACGGTCTGTTGTTCGGGGTAACCGTGATCCTGCAGTTCGAGGAAAAAATTGCCCTCGCCGAAGATATCGAGATAGCGCAGAGCCGTCTCGCGGGCGCCCTCCGGATTCCCGCGGACGATCTCGCGCGCGATCTCACCGGCCAGGCAGGCGGAGCAGGCGATGATGCCTTCGTGAAACTCCCGGAGCAGGTCCAGGTCCACGCGGGGCTTATAGTAGAAGCCCTCCGTGAAGGACCGGCTGACGATCTTCATCAGGTTCGCGTAGCCGGTGTTGTTCTCCGCCAGGAGGATCAGGTGGTAGTAGCGGTCGTCCCCGTGGCTCTGCTCCCGGTCCAGCCAGGATCCCGGCGCCACGTAGACCTAGCAGCCGATGACCGGATTGATCCCCTCTTTTTTTGCCGCCTTATAAAAATCGATCACGCCGTACATGACGCCGTGATCGGTGATGGCTGCCGCTGTCATGCCCAGTTCCTTCACCCGGCTGACGTACTCATTGATCTTATTGGATCCGTCCAGAAGAGAGTACTCTGTGTGGACGTGGAGATGTGCAAAGGACATGAAACACCTCTTGCCTGTGGGATCAGGCACAAATGATCGTTGCTCTGTTTTCAGGCTTCTGTTCCTGCAGTTTCCGACGCGCGCAGAAGCGCCTCGATGACGGGCAGGTCCTCGGGGGTCGTCGCCTTGATATTGCGGTAGGAGGCCTGCACCATCTTCACTTTTTCTCCCAGCATGGTCTCTGCGACCATGGCGTCGTCTGTAATCGCGATCCCGCGGGCGGCAAGGTCTTCCTGCCGGGCCACGAGCATCCTGTGGGCCTTCCGGATCATTGCAAACGGGAACACCTGGGGCGTCTGGATGATCCAGAGGGAGGCGCGGTCGGGGGTCTGCACTACATATCCGTCCGCGTCGACGATCTTGATCGTGTCCTTGGAGGGGACTGCAGCCACGCAGGAGATTCCGCTGTCCACTGTCTCAAAGAGTCTGCGAAGGGTGGCCTGGTCGATCAGGGGTCTGGCGCAGTCGTGAATGAAGACATAGCTGCAGTCCCAGTCGATGTCCTCCAGCCCCTTCGCAACGGTGAGGAATCTCTCCGCCCCGCCCGGGCGGATGCTGCGGACTTTTTCAAAAGAGGCATATTCCCGTACAGCGGCGGCAGCATACTCCAGATCCTCTTCCGGCATCATCAGGAGAATGTCGGTAATGAAGGGGCACTTCTGCATGGCGCGCAGGGAGTAGAGAAACAGGGGGGTGCCGTCGATCTTCAGATATTGTTTGCGGGTGGAAGTCCCCATCCGTCTGCCGCTCCCCGCAGCCAGAAGGATCGCCGTGCAGGGTTTCTGTCTGTTTTCATCAACAGGGTGTGCCATACAATGGCCTGTCATCTCAGACAGGCAGCTGTCAGGTCTCTGTCTGCTTTCATCAACAGCGTATGCCATACAGGTCCTCCTTTTTTCGTCAGCGCTGCCCCAGCCGCAGTCCCGGGACTGCGTTGAGGTCCAGTCCGGAGAAACCGCCCTTCCGGTATTCAAAATAGGCTGCGCTGCCGATCATGGCGGCATTGTCGGTGCACAGAACGGGGGGCGGGCAGTAGAAGGCCGCGCCCTTTTCTTCACACATCTGCCTCATGCCGGCGCGGAGGGCCGTGTTGGCGGCGACGCCGCCTGCCAGGGCGAACTTTTTAAGTCCGTACTGGTCCACTGCATCGGCTGCATGAGAAACGAGCACATCCACGACCGCCTGCTGGAAGGAGGCGGCGACATCGGGCACATTGACGGTGATGCCCTTCATCCGGCTGGTATTGAGGTAGTTCAGGACGGCGGATTTCATGCCGCTGAAGCTGAAGTCATACCTGGAACCGGAGACTTTCCCGCGGGGAAAGGTGATGGCGTGCGGATCACCCTCCAGGGAGGCCAGGTCGATCTTGGGGCCTCCGGGATAGCCCAGCCCGATCTCGCGGGCGACTTTGTCGAAGGCTTCTCCGGCTGCGTCGTCCTGGGTCCTGCCGAGGATCTCGTAAACACCGTAGTCCCGGACAAGCACCAGGTGGGTGTGGCCGCCGGAGACGACGAGGCAGGCGAAGGGGGGCTCCAGCTCCGGGCTGGAGATATAGTTCGCACTGATATGTCCCTCGATATGGTGTACGCCGATGAGCGGGATGCCGGTCGCGAAACACAGGCCTTTGGCGGCGGACACGCCGATCAGCAGAGGACCCACCAGACCGGGTCCGTAGGTAACTGCGATGGCATCCATCTCCTCCAGTTTCTTCCCTGCCTCCTGCAGAGCCTGGCGGATCACCTGCGTGACGCGCTCCGTGTGTTTCCGGGAGGCGATCTCAGGCACCACACCGCCGTAGAGGGTATGAATATCGATCTGGGAGGAGATCACATTGGAAAGAACGCTGCGGCCGTTTACGACGACCGAGGCCGCTGTCTCGTCGCAGCTGGATTCAATGGCAAGGATCGTGATCCGGTCCTCCCTGCTCTGTACAACTTTTCCCTGCATGTCTTCATTCTGCATGCCTTTGTTCTGCATGTCTTTGTTCTGCATGTCTTCATTCTGCATGCCTTTGTTCTGCATTTCTTTGTTCTGCATGCCTTCTTCCTGCAGGTCTTTTTCCTGCATATCTTTGTTCTGCATATCCATGTCCTGCATCTTCCATGTCCTGCATTTTACAGTCTTTATAGTCGAATACTCCCGGCCTGCATCTTACAGTCTTTATAGTCGAATACTCCCGGCCTGCATCTTTATACGTTTATACGGCCGTTCTCTGAAGTCACGGTCATGTGCCGGCTGCTTTTCCTCCTCCCTGCAGCAGGTTTTGCTGCAGGTACCCGGCTCACTGGTATCCTGCGAAACGCCTATTTTGTCTCATTTTCAAAAGCAAGCGTAACTGTCCTGCCGTCCTTCGCAGCCCTGGAGGCCGGAAAGATCCTGCGGACGCTGTCCATATAGTCCTCTGGGTGGATCAGGGAAGGGCTGTAATGGGTCAGCCACAGTTCAGCGGGACCTGCCTTTTTCGCCAGAAGAGCGGCCTCCGTAAATGTCATGTGTTTGTGTTCTCTGGCCTTTTCCGCCTTGTCCGGTTCCCCGTACATGCCTTCACAGATCATGAGGTCTGCCCCCTGCGCGTATCTGACGATGCTCTCGCAGGGCCGGGTGTCTGTGGTATAGGTGAGCTTTAAGCCCTTGCGGGGCGGCCCCAGGACCATGTCCGGCGTGTAGAGGGTGCCCTCCTCCGTCTCGATGGTCTCGCCCTTCTGCAGGCGGCTCCAGAACTTCAGAGGGATCTGCTGCTGCTGTGCGCGGGCGGCGTCGAAGCGCCCGGCGCGGTCCAGCGAAAAGGCGTAGCCGTAGCAGGGAACATTGTGGTTGACGCGGAAGGCATGGATGTGAAAATCCTTTTCTCCGGGCAGGTCGATCTGCTGTTCCCGCTCCGAGAGCTCCAGAAACCGGATCTCGAAAGGGAGCTCCGGTGCAATGACGCGCAGACTGTTCACGATCCTGGCGAGCCCTTTGGGCCCGATCATCAGGACGGGCTCGGTCCGCTCCGCGTTGCCCATGGTGAGCAGCATGCCGGGCAGGCCGGAGATGTGGTCGGCGTGGAAGTGCGTGAACAGGATCACATCGATCGGTTTCGGGCTCCAGCCCCTCCTGCGCAGAGCGACCTGGGTGCCCTCTCCGCAGTCTACAAGTATTCCTTTGCCGTTGTATCGGAGCATCAGGGACGTGAGATACCGGTAAGGCAGCGGCATCATGCCTCCTGTTCCAAGCAGACAGACATCGATCATAGTTTTATTGACTCCATTTTTCAGGTTTTCCGCGACGATAAACGTTTGAAAAGGACCGCATTTGCTATACGGGCCGTTGGTCCTGTCCGGGGTCTTTCATGACGGCGGACAGTTTTTTCGGGAACAGCGCCGGAATATCCCGACGGCCCTATCGCAGCCACATGACGAGGCCGTCCTCCACGGGATCCTCGTAAAAACGGGGGCGGATGCCTTCCGTGCGGAAGCCATAGCTCTCATAGAGGCAGATCGCCGGCCGGTTGCCGGCGCGGACTTCGAGGGTGAAGGCGGTGACACCGTCCTCGCGGGCCTCCCGCATCAGCATGTCCAGCATCTGTCTGGATATGCCTCTGCCGCGGTAGTCCGGGTGGACAGCGACATTGCTGATGTCGCCCTCTTCGAAGATTTTTTTCACACCGCACATGCCCACGATTTTTTCCCCGATACCGTTTTTGCGATCACCTTCCGAAAGCAGGTCTTTCAGGGTATTTTGCGCGGCAGGGATGCCGCACGGTATTGTGGCTTCAGATCGCTTTTGCGCGGCGGTCATGCCCCCCTGCGGCTTGTCTTCAGATTGCTCCACAGCCACATAGTAGGCTGCATACGGCAGGAGCAGGGCCGCTTTAAAAATGCTTTTAGACCAGGGTCTGGAGAAAGCGATATTCTCGATCTCCACGACCTGCGGGATATCCTCCTCCCGCATCCGGCGTATATAGATTGACATAACAGATCGTTCTCAGATTCCTTTTGTGGTCCCTACAGCAGCAGGGAAAAATTGCGGCGCTCGCTGTGTTCCTGTTCCGCCTGTGCCAGGCGCAGGTACTCGGGGCGGAAGTCGTCGGCACTGACCATGCAGGCATTGCCCTGTTCCTGCCAGTACGCATAGGCCAGAGCCGCGACGGCGGCTGCCCGCTGGCGGTCCAGATGCGCAGGGGCGAAGGAATACGGCACTTTCAGCTGCTGCGCGATGACCTCCCGGCTGACCGGCACGCCGTCCCCCATAAAAATGACGCTCTTTTCGCGGGCGTTGAGATCCTCGATGATCTCTGTCACGGGGATGACGCACTGGGGGCGCAGAACGGAAAAATGCAGGCCGGCAGGGTCTGCGCCTTCCCGGCTCCATCCGTAGATCCCCGTGTACACCTGCTGGCGGCGGGCATCCATCAGAGGGCAGAGCAAGCTGTCTGTCGCAAAAAGGTTGTAGGCGATGGAATCCACCGTGGGCACGGGGATGATGGGACGATCCATCGCCATCGCGGCGCCTTTTGCGGTCGCGGCCCCGATCCTGAGGCCGGTAAAAGATCCCGGTCCCTTTGCGATCGCGACGGCATCCACAGTCCGCAGGTCGAGTTCGAGCATGCGCTTTACCTCGTCCATCATGGGAACGAGGCTCTGTGCGTGTTTCTTTTTATACTGAACATTATAGTCGGCGATCAGCAGGCCGTCTTCAAGGACGGCGCATCCTGCGACCGGTCCGGATGCTTCTATGGCTAGTATCTTCATCTGTGTTCTCCATCAGGCAGTATTATCGGGCAGTGTCTACCGGGCGGTTTTCTCAGACCGCATTTTCCGGGCAGTATTACGGGCAGTATTATAGGAAGCCGCGGAAAGCCGCGGGCAGTAATGAAAAAGCTATCATTATCTTTCTGAAATGTCAATCCGGAACGAAGCCGGCAGGATCAGGCGGTTCTGCCGTGTGCCGCCGGTACGCCTGCAAAAAACTGTATACCGCTCCGGTACAGATGAGATGCCCCTGCCTTCAGGCGGAAGCGCCATTCCGCATCACGGAGATTCTCCGGAAATCCAGGCCCTCTGCCAGATCCTTTTCGATGCGGACGATGATGACGTCCGGCGGCAGGAGCTCCGCGATCCTGCCTGCCCATTCGATCAGGCAGACACCCTCTCCCTCCATATATTCATCGAAGCCGACCTCTTCCATCTCCTCCGGTTCCTCGATGCGGTAGACGTCGAAGTGATAGAGAGGAAGCCTGCCCTCTTCATAGATCTGCAGGATCGTAAAGGTGGGACTGCTGACCGGTTCGTCGATCCCCAGGCCCTCCGCAAACCCTTTTGTAAAAACGGTCTTTCCGACTCCCAGGTCGCCGACCAGGGCATAGACCTCCCCGGCCAGAGCGCCAGCACCCATCTCTCTCCCGATCCTCCGGGTCTCCTCCGGGCTGTTTGAACAGTATTCCTTCATGTTTTCTTTTCCTCTGTCAGAAACTCCTTTATCTGTTTTCCGATATATCTTTTTATCTGATACAGCTTTTGTCCGATACAGCTTTTTCCCGATACAGCTTTTTTCCCGATACAGCTTTTTTCCCGATACAGCTTTTTTCCCGATACACAGAAAAGATCTGCCAACAGGTCCTCTGTTGACAGATCCTGGATCCTCCGGTTCATGCTGAATGACTGTCCTTCAGTTCCATGACCAGCTGTTTGCAAAAACATCCGCGTGCTTTGCATGAAACCCACGCCTGCTGCCGCGCTTACGGCTTCTCGATCTTGTCGATCCTTCTCTGATGGCGCTCTCCGTTGGAGAAAGGCGTTGCAAAAAAGGTATCCACAATATCCATGGCGACGTTCTCGCCGATCATACCCGCGCCCATCGCGAGGACATTGGCGTCGTTGTGCTCACGGGTGAGCCGCGCTGTAGTCGAGTTGTGGCAGAGGGCGCACCGGATACCGGGGACCTTGTTGGCCGTGATGGAGATCCCGATGCCCGTCGTACAGATGACGATGCCTTTTTCGCATTCGCCGGAGGCGACGGCCTCCGCGGCAGGACGGCCGAAATCCGGATAGTCGCAGGAATCGAGGCTGTAGGTGCCGAAGTCTTTTACTTCCATGCCCTGTTCCTGCAGGTGCGCGATCACTTTCTGTTTCAGCTCAAAACCACCATGATCCGATCCGATTGCTATCATTGTTGTCTCCTTTACTTTTTTATTTAGCACGGGCGCTCTGGCCTTCGGACATGGTGCGTCCGTACTTGATGATGGGGCTGATCTTTTTATAGATCAGCATGGTGAGGATGGAGATGCCCACGCCCTTGATGATATTGATGGGGGCCACCATGAAAATGACGAATGTCGTGAGGTCCTTGACGCCGGCGTTGATGGCAGAACCCATCCCGAGGATGACGTCCAGGGGCATGCCGAAAAGCCTGGAGAAGGCGGGAAGGAGGTAGACGGCATTGAACCAGGTGCCGAAAACAGTCATCACAAGGGTGCCGGCCACACAGCCGATCAGGGCCGTATTTTTCGATTTATGGAACTGGTAGATGATGGAGGCCGGCAGGACCAGCATGCATCCGATGAGGAAGTTCGCAAGGTCGCCGACAAAGGCAGTGGAGGTGCCCTTGATCACAAGCTTGACAAGCTCCTTGATGAATTCCACGAGGACGCCGGCAACGGGGCCGAAGGCAAATCCGGCGATCATGGCAGGGAGCTCGGAGAAGTCGAGCTTATAAAATTCGGGCGCAATGACCGGGATGGAAAAATCAAAGCAATAGAGGATGCCGGAGATCGCGGAGAACATGCCGATCATGACGATCTTGCGCGTCGCGAGGATCCTCTCCGTGCCCCCGCTGCGGGCGCGTGCCGCGCGCTCAAAGAGGTAGGCGACCAGAACCATGCCCACGACCGCCACGAGGCATACGCCGACAAAGCTTCCGTTTTCACTCACTGCCTTCAATAATCCGTTTCCCATAACTTTTCTGCTCCTTTCAATCGTTACTGCAAAAATGAAAAAAATTGTGGAAAAGTAGGATGCTGAGAGAACTTCGGGCAGATCAGTGTCTGACGAAAAACCCCGAAGCGCATAGCTTCGGGGTACCTTCATCTGAAAAACATCCGGGTGTATGTGCGGTCACAGATCAAACCGGCATGCCGCCTTTCGCGCGAAATGCCGCAGGCGCAGGACCCTGCCCTGCGATCCCTGTTACAGGATCCTGCGGGAGATGTCTGCTGCCTGCATCAGGCGTGACCATACACTGCGTTTTCATTCTTCTCTCATCCAGACTATACTGTCGGTTTTGGAATCTCACCAAATCGGCCCGTAGGTTCGCGGACTATACCGCCGGTAGGGAATTTCGCCCTGCCCCGAAGAACTCAGTATTCTGTTCATGTGTACTATAGCACTGCTGCGGTCTCCGCGCAACCGGATTCAGGTCAAAAAACGGGAATCGGTTATATAAGCAGTAGAATCCCGTCGCGCACAGCGACAGGAGAACAGGGCCGCACAGTCGATCACACGATCTTAAAAGAAAACCTGCGCCGGTCCTGGTCCGTATCGACCCGTTCGATCTCGGCGCCCAGCCCCCGGAGTTTTTCCGGGAAGTCCTCGTATCCGCGCTCGATATAGTGGATATCATAGATCTCGGAGACACCTTCCGCAGCCAGGGCGGCGATCACGAGGGCCGCGCCGGCGCGCAGATCCGGTGAACTGAGATTGGCGCCTGTATATTTTCCCACACCGGTGATGATGGCGGTGTTTCCCTCCACCCGGATGCTGGCCCCCATTTTCGTGAGCTCGTCCACATATTTAAAGCGGTTCTCGAAAATGCTCTCCGTGATGATGCTGACCCCGTTGGAGAGGCCCAGGAGCACGGTGATCTGCGGCTGCATATCCGTGGGAAATCCCGGATAGGGAAGGGTCTTTGCATTGGTCGCCCCCAGACGTTTGGTAGCCACGACGCGGACCTCGTCGTCCGATTCGTGGATCTGACATCCGATCTCGGTCAGCTTCGCAGTGAGGAACTCCAGGTGTTTGGGAATGACATTTTTGATCAGGACATCTCCCCTGGTCGCAGCGGCCGCAAACATGAATGTGCCCGCCTCGATCTGGTCCGGGATGATGGAATACGTGGTCCCGTGGAGTTTCTGGACACCCTTGATGCGGATCACGTCCGTGCCTGCGCCCTTGATATTGGCACCCATGCTGTTGAGGAAGTTCGCCGTGTCGACGACATGCGGCTCCTTCGCGGCATTTTCAATGGTCGTCGTCCCCTCCGCCATAACGGAAGCCATCATGATATTGATGGTGGCGCCCACGGACACGACATCCATGTAGATGTGTGCGCCCCTGAGGACCTCCGCCTCCGCCACGACCATGCCGGGAGGGGCGAGGTAGACATCCGCGCCGAGGGCACGGAAGCCTTTGATGTGCTGGTCGATCGGGCGAAGTCCGATGTTGCACCCGCCGGGAAGGGCCACGGCAGCGCGGCGGTGACGGCCCAGAAGGGAGCCGATCAGATAATAGGAGCCGCGGATCTTCCGCACGTAATCATTGTCCACGACCGCCTGACTGCTGATCCCGGATCCATTGATCCGGCAGCTGTGGCGGTCCAGTCTTTCGACGTGGGCGCCGATCTCCTCGATCGCGTTCAGGATGGCCCGGATATCGCTGACGTCCGGGATGTTTTCGATCGTTACTGTCTCATTGGTCATGACAGAAGCTGCCAGGATACCAAGAGCCGCGTTTTTCGCGCCCGCGATCTCGACTTCGCCGCTGAGGGGATTGCCTCCCCGTACCATATAATGTGCCATATATATCAAGCCCCTATGTTTCTCCGGCCGCGCGTGATTTTCCGGCCGGTTTCGAGGTATAAATCAAGATGTATAAATCAATAAGTATGTATCTGCAGGAAGTATGTATCTGCAGCCCGGAACATCCGGGTGGATGCCTCTGTCTGTTCCGGTATGCAGATCATGTGCAGATCCTCTGTATGGATATCTTTTATGTTTGAATGTGCAGGTCATTTTTTTCTGCCTCCGCGCTTTTTCCGCACGGAGAATCCGAACGTACCCAGCTTTTTTCCGAGGGAGAGGTAGGCGCCGTGTACGTAGGCGACCAGTCCTGCATCCTCGAGCGCGAACCGCCCCTTTTCATCGAGGTAGCGCTCGTCCACAGACACCTGTACGACCCTGGCTATGAAGAGGTCATGGGTCCCCAGCTTTTCAATCTTTTCCACGACGCACTCCAGACACACCGGGCTTTCTCCGATCGACGGCGCCTTGACGCGGCGCGAGGGGAGTTTCGTCAGATGCAGGAGGGCGAACTTGTCCACTTCTCTGCCCGAGCGGACTCCGCAGAAATCCGCCGCGCGGGCCAGTTCCTGTGTGGTGAGATTGATGACAAATTCCCGCGTCCTCGAAATGATGCCGTGTGAATACCGCTCCGGCCGGATCGATACAGAGACCATGACAGGATCACTGCAGATCGTCCCCGCCCAGGCGGCAGTCATGATATTGCTTTTCCCGTCCTCGTCCGCACAGCTGATCATCACCGGCGGCACAGGATACAGCATGTTGGACGGGCGCCAGTACTGTCTAGCCATTTCGTCCTGCCCTCATGGTTTTCAATATCCACAGATGTCCGGCAGCAGCTCCCGTATCTGCGGGCCGGCTCCCGGAGACGGACAAATATCCACAGATGTCCGGCAGCAGCGCCGTTTGTTCCGGCATTTTGCAGCCGCCAGATCCGCCCCGCCGCACCTCAGTGCATACTCAGAAACAGGCTCAGCAGCCCCACGGCTTCAAGGAGCTGGATCGCGAGGACAGCAGCTAAAAGCCCGAAGGATACCTTGCGCACGAATCCCTCCGCGGGATCCGGCCGCATGGCCTGCAGCATTTCCTGCAGCGCGTCAAGCTGTGTGCGCAGCTCCTGCGTCTGCTTGCCGAGCTCCGCGATCATGGACGCCTGTATGTTCCTGTATACCCTGACGTTTTCTTTGTGATTGAAATCATCCGATTCCTGCTGAAGCTGCCGGGCATGGTCCTGCGTCTTCTGCAGGGAGGCCAGGATCTCCTCCCGCGGGCCTGAGACAGCTGCCGCGACCTGTTCCTGCAGGGCCTGTGCATCCAGGCTCTGCATGGCGGCAAGCTTTTCCGAGATCCGCTCATTATTCTCCTGCAGGAGATTCCGGATCTCATCCGTCTGGCTCCGGTTCATGAACTGAAGCTTCTGTACGAGCTCGTTGTTGCGGTCGTACAGATCCCGAAGCTGGTCGATCACCTGCGTATAGTCGCTGACCTCTTCGCGGAGCCGGTCCGTCTGTGCCGCTTCCGCCGCACCGTTTGCCCGGATCAGCTCGTCAGGATTGCGCAGATCCATAATAGGGATCGTATTTTGCATAAAAACCTCCCGGCTTCCACAGCCGCATGCTGCGGCGGCGCGCATCCTCTGCGGAGCCGCTGCGCAGATACTTGTGGAAGTCATGCCAAAAAGCCCAATATCTTGTGTTTTTCATGGGGATTACAGATATGATACCATCATCCGCGCCCTTTTACAATTAAGAACGGGCAGGGTACTCATTTTCAGACAACTGTATGTTCCATTCAAACCCCGTCGAGGGCCTGAACTCCTACTATAGTTTTGTAAGGAGATTGCTATTCTGTAACCTGCGCTCGCCCATGCTAAATTCGCTTCGCGAAAGGGGCGGCCGCCGCATATGAACACAAAGCTTTTTTTGCGCCGGCCACGAAATTCACTTACACAGAAAGCAGTGTACATGGGCAGACAGCAGCAGCCTCTGCAGATGGAGATACTGCGGGAGCCTCGAGAGTATGACGGGTTCTTTCTGTGCGATAAAGAGCGGGTAGATCCTCCTGACTGCCTCCTCCATCCCCAGAAAAGACGCATCGGCGATGTTCTCCGGATAGACGCTGATCCCGTCCTTCAATGCGGTTCTCCGCTCCCGTTCCAGGCTGCGCAGCGCCCTTCCCCTGGTGCGGGCCATCCGCCAGGCCCCGGCTTCGCCCTCTTTCCGGAAGGCGGCAGCCTGTGCCGCGTCAGCCGCCATATAGAGGGGTGCTCCCAGAAGCCGCTGCAGGCCGGGAAGATTCTTGTAAAGGACAAAGGGAGCATTGCCGGCCGCGAGCTGGCGCCGGAAGGTGTCCGTGTGAGGATCCCTCCTCCAGGGCCGGACGGCCGCTCCGGGAACCTGCAGAGTCCGCCAGCCGTACAGAGCGGCGCGCAGACTCAGGTCAAAAGCCTCGAGCCCGTCAAAATGGCGCTCATCGAACCAGCCGATCTCCTCCAGCGCCTGCATGCGGTACAGGGCGCACCCGTCCGGTACCGCGACCGTTTCGAAGGGTTTCCGCCCGGCATTACCGGGTGCAGGTGCAGACCGGACAGGAACTGTACAGAAAACACTGCTGCCGTCCCCGCCCTGAGCGCCGGCCTCCATGGCCTGCAGGAGCCTCTGCAGGCATTTCTTCCCGGGCTGCAGGTCGGGCCGGAGCAAAAAGGCATATTCCGTGCGCACAAGTCGCAGCCCGGCATTGGCCGCATGGGCATAGCCGGTGTGCGCGGGCAGCGTCAGCAGGGTCACAGACGGCCACTTTTCCCGCACCATCTGCGCAGTCCCGTCGGTAGAGCCGTCGTCCACTACGATCAGGGCAGGGGTCTGTGCATGTCCGGTTTTTCGGGAGGGAGTCCCGGTTCCGTTATTGTCTGCCGTGAAGATCTGCAGGCACCTGTCCAGGTGCCCGGCGCAGTTCCTTGCCGGCAGGACGACAGTCACTTTTGCAATCGAGTTATCAGGCATGCGTTTTGACCTCATTGGCGAAAATGGTTGGGCTTCCGGATGATGGACAAAACAGCCGGACTCCTGAAAGCCGGAGATAACGGCCGGACTCCCGGATGATGGAGATAACGGCCGGACTCCCGGATGATGGAGAAAAAAGACGTGACAAGGGAGCCTCTCCTCTTGTCACAATCTTTGTCACACTTTTCCGTGCAGTCCGTTTCATAGCTTCCGATACAGTCTTCGCCGCAGTTTTTATCCTCATCCTGCATCTCATCGTCTTTTCAGGACTGCCGGACGACGCGGCGCAGCATGGGATTCCAGACTATGTTATAGCCCATCTCGCGTACACGGGCGCAGAACTGCCTGCTGAGGGTGTGCAGGTTTTCATCCGCATGCATGATATGGCCCTCGTAGGAACAGCCGAAGATCTCCTCATAGAGCCCATAGAGCTCCTCCCGGATCCGCATGCAGCGGACGTCCACCGCCCAGGCGTTCTGGACGGTCTGCGCGATCAGGTGCGGGCCTTCTTCGGCCTCGTCCCAGCCTTCAAACAGGACGTTGCCGCGCTCGTCCTCCATGCCCCCGATGATGCGGTGCTTCTCGTTCAGGACCTTGCCTCCCACGATCCCGACCATCCTGCGGGCTGTAAAAATATCCGGGATATACTCGATATCCATGATCTGTCCGGTCCTGGGCGGGCGGACACGGGCCCGGACCCCGCGCACATGGAAGTAGTCCTCCAGCGCCCGTCTCCGGGCATCCATGATCTCCGCCGTCTGGATTCCTTTCGGGCAGACATGGCAGAGGATCCGGGGGATATGGTGGATCCCCGATTTTGGTGCGCGCAGCACCAGATCATACTCCGGCGCGCACTCGTATTCATCGCGGAAGCGGAGAGCCAGAAAGAGGGTCCTGTGAACGATCAGGATCCGGGAGATATAATCGGTGGCATAGAGATAATCGAGACTGAAATCCGGCTTGTAATAGGGATCCGTAAAGTGTTTTCCCCGCGCATCGCGCCGGTCCTCATCCGTGTAGAGGATCTCGGCGTCCGTCTGCATGACGGCGAGCGCGATCTCAAACAGCGCATCCTTCGTCAGCAGGTCGCCGCACTGCAGGCGCAGAACATAGTCGCCGGCCGCCTGGGCGGCTGCGCGGTTGCACACTCCTGCCAGACCGGTCCCGTCGGAGATATCAAGATAATGCAGCCTCTCCTCCCGGTACCAGGCGATCACGTCCCGCACTTCCCCGGAGATTCCCAGGTCAAGGATATAAAGTTCGAATTCACCGTAGGTTTGTTCCAGGATAGACGTCAGCGTGGAGCGGAAAAGCTTCAGATCCGGTTCCCGCACAGCCTGGAAGATGGAAAAAAGAGGGGGCCTGGCATCCTTGTGCAGATAAAAGGAGGACCCCAGGACCGAGGAAGCGGGTTCGCCCTCCCGCAGCCGTTCCGACACGGTCTCCTGCATCAGGAGTACATCCTCCTGCGGCTCTTCATAGGTATAGGAAATCTTTCCGCTGCGGGCAGCCGCGCGCACGGCAGCTGCGCGGATCTGTTCCGCGCTCTTGATTCCCGCAGATGTGATCTTGTTTCGTAGCGTACCAATCGGAGACATGGAACACCTCGTTCTAAACTGCGCAAGCCGGATGCGGGATCCTCCCGCAGAGCATATCCGCAATCAGGCAGACAGGTCGTACAAATTCTTCGCCGCGGTCCCTGCTCGTCACAGCTCCAGGGACTAAAGTCCGCCACTGAACCGGAACCGGTATGTCTGTGGACGGACTGATCGTCACAGCTCCAGGGACGGGAGAAATCTCGTCTCTCCGGTGTCCTGGGTCAGGTATTTGTGATAGAAGGGATCCGTCCCGGCGAGCATGGGATGGAGACTGCGGAGCTTCTCCAGCTCCACCGGCCTGTTCTTCTCCCGCTGCTCAAGGGTCTGCAGGTTCTCGCTGGAGACCGGATCATAATAATAGAGGTACATGTTGTTACGCACTACATTGTAGTAGCCTTTTTCAAACACACGGTAGCAGAAATCCACATTCGTGAAGCAGTCCGGGAAATTATTCTCATCAAACCCGCCGACCTCGCCGAACACCTCCCTGCGGACCATGATGCAGGCTCCCGAGATGGCGAGGACGTTGCGCACGCCCTTGTTGAAGCCAAAGTGCCAGACCTCATCATTGGTGCGGTACTGCAGCTTATAGACCGGGCCGTCAGCGACGGACATGATTCCCGCGTGCTGGATGACGTTCGAGTTCGGATAGAGAAGCTTCATGCCGACCGCGCCCACGTAGGGGAGCTTGGCCTTTTCGGACAGGTGGGAGAGCCAGCCCAGCTTCTGCACGACGACATCATCGTGCAGGAACAGCAGCATCTCCCCGTTCGCGGCTGCCGCGCCCATATTGTTCATGCGGGCCATATTGAAGGGCATCTCCTTGTAGAGATAGACGGCTGACATATCGCCGGCGTTGACCTCATCGACCAGAGCCTGGGTCCGGCTGCGGTTGGGAGCGCTGCTCCCGTTGTCCACGATGATCAGCTCATAGGGCACACGCACATACTCCATGACCGAGTGCACGCATCTCTCGAGCAGGGCGGGATTGTCCTTGCTGGGAATGATGATGCTGATCACTCTCGAATGAGCGGATTCCCTGTTGTAGCGCCCTGTCAGGGAATCGCGGATCAGGTCCGCATCCCAGGTCTCCGGTTTTTTCGACGCATGAAACAGGACCTCGGAGATATGCCCGACAGGCATCGCTTCGCCGCGGCGTCTGGAGAAACCGCCGTCCGCCTGCGCGACCTTCAGGCAGAGCTTGCCGTAGATCCAGGAGCGGAGCGCGATATCCGGTTCCGTCCACTTCGCCTCCCGCTCCTCCGCCTCATCCTCCAGGATCCGGGATTCCGGCTCGAACTCCTTCGCCGTGCGTCTCCCGGGATTGATCAGGCCCAGGGCGGTAGTGCGCAGGGCAAAAATGCTCCCGAAATAGAAAGTCGACAAAAACGTATCCGGCGACCAATCCGCCTTGAACCAGGGACTCAGATGGATCCCCTCCGTAACCAGGTCCTCGTCCCCGTAGAGCATGTTTACCCTGGGATGCGTCGCAAAATAATCCCGGATCAGGCGGAGCGCACAGCCGGAAAGCTCCCCGTCGTCATCACAGGCGACCAGGATATCGGGTTTGCTCTCTCCTGAGAGAATATAGTTTTTCAAATGCGAATAGCGTATGACCTCCACGGACAGATCTGCGCCGGGTCCCTCGCCCTGCGCGGCAAGTTCCGCTTCCAGTTTCTCCTGCTTCTGCAGGAACCATTCATGATACGTCTTTGCCTTCATGGCACTCTACTCCTCGTGGGTCAGACAGACCGGGGTCTCAGGCCCGGTGATCTGACGGATGTCCTATTCTCTCTGTTCTGCAGCACCTGACAAAAACACAGCGGGAATCTGACAGAACACAGTTATTATTAGAGTAGCATTTTTTGACACATTGCACAATGTTTTTTGCAGACACCGACTCCACCGGGAAGGGTGACGAGGGGCAAGGGGACCGTGGCGGGGGGACCGTGACGGGGGTGACAAAGGGGACGGTTCTTTTTGTCACCTCTTTGGAGGATGACAAAAAGAACCGTCACCTTTGTCACCTCCGGTCTGCGCCGTTTGGAATTGACATAAGGACAAAAAACCGATATAGTTTTATTTAGGAAAATTGCCTTATTCCTGCGCATTTTTCAGAAGAAAATACAGCAGGTTAGCCAAAAGGCAAAAAACAGGTTTTTTACAAAGAAAGCAGGTGTCAAGTATGTATCAGGATGAATACAAACGCTGGCTGGAAGCGGATCTGCTCGACTGCGACCTCCACACAGAGCTGCAGGACATTGAAGGCGATGACGATGCCATCAAGGAGCGCTTCGCGATCGCACTCTCTTTCGGTACGGCGGGCCTTCGCGGCACGCTGGGTGCCGGCACAAACCGCATGAATATCTGGGTCGTCCGCCAGGCGGCGCAGGGTGTTGCAGCATGGGTGAAGACACAGGGCGGTACGCAGACAGTCGCCATCAGCTATGACAGCCGCCTCAAGGGCTGGACCTTCGCGCGCGACGCGGCGGGCGTCCTCGCGGCCAACGGCATCAATGTCCGCATCTATGACGAGCTGATGCCCGTGCCTGCGCTGAGCTTCGCGACCCGCTACTACAACTGCAACGCCGGCATCATGATCACGGCGTCCCACAACCCGGCGAAGTACAACGGCTTCAAGGCCTACGGCCCCGACGGCTGCCAGATGACAGACGACGCTGCCGCCGTGGTATACGATGCGATCCAGAAGACGGATGTCCTGACCGGCGCGAAGTACATGCCTTTCTCCGAGGGCGTGGAAAAGGGCCTGATCAAGTTCGTCACCGAGGACTGCAAGGAAGCCCTCTATGAAGCCATTGAGGCGCGCCAGGTTCGTCCGGGCCTGTGCAGAACCGCCGGCTTAAAGCTTGTGTACTCTCCTCTGAACGGCACCGGCCTCGTCCCCGTGACCCGGGTCCTGAAGGACATGGGCATCACCGACATCACCATCGTGCCCGAACAGGAGTATCCGAACGGCTACTTCACCACCTGCCCGTATCCGAACCCCGAGATCTTCGAGGCCCTCAAATACGGTCTGAACCTGGCCAAGGAGATCGGCGCGGACCTCATGCTCGCGACCGATCCGGACGCGGACCGCGTCGGTATCGCCATGAAGTGCCCGGACGGCTCCTACGAGCTGGTCTCCGGCAACGAGATGGGCGCCCTGCTGCTCGACTATATCTGTGCGGGCCGCATTGAGAAGGGCACCATGCCCAAGAATCCCGTCGCTGTCATGTCCATCGTCTCCACGCCGCTGGCGGAGAAGATCGCAGACCACTACGGTGTCGAGCTCCGGCAGACCCTGACCGGCTTCAAGTGGATCGGCGACCAGATCGCGCAGCTTGAGGCCGCCGGTGAGGTCGACCGCTTCATCTTCGGTTTCGAGGAGAGCTACGGCTATCTGGCAGGGCCCTATGTCCGCGACAAGGATGCCGTCATCGGTTCCATGCTCATCTGTGAGATGGCCGCCTACTACCGCAGCATCGGCTCCAGCATCAAGCAGCGTCTGGAGGAGATCTACGCCCAGTACGGCCGCTACCTCAACAAGATCGACACCATGGAGTTCCCGGGTCTCTCCGGCATGGACAAAATGGCACAGATCATGAGCGGCCTGCGCACGAATCCGATCACAGCCCTGGGCGAGCACAAGGTCGCCTCCGTGACGGATTACGAAGACACCGCCGCTACCGGCCTGCCGAAGGCAAATGTCATCTCCTTCGTGCTCGATGACGGCGCAAAGGTCATGATCCGTCCTTCCGGCACCGAGCCCAAGATCAAGGCCTACTACACCACGCTCGGCAAAGACCTCGCCGCCGCCCAGGCGGAGAAGGACGCTCTCGCCGAGGCGATCAAGCCTGTATTTGACTGATCAAGCCTGTATTAGACTGATCAAGCCTGTATTAGACTGATCGAAATCTCATAGCCGGGGGCTGTTCCCGGTATAAAAAACGTGTCAGGGATGTCCCCTGGCACGTTTTTTTCAGACATGAAAAATGTGCCGGGGGGCCATTCCCCCGGCACATTTGTATACAGTGCATACAACAGAATGCCTGCTGTAAGGATTCGCAGTAAGGCTTCTGCGATGATCGATCCTCAGCCTTTGACGGCACCGCTGGTGACGCCTTCGACGATGTACTTCTGCAGGAAGACATACAGGATCAGGATCGGAGCCATGGCCAGCAGCAGGGCTGCCATGACGAGGCCGATATCGGTCGAGTAGGTTCCGTAGAAGGCCTGGGTGGCGATCGGGATCGTGTAGAGATTCTTCTTGGTCAGTATCAGACTGGGCAGAAGGTAATCGTTCCAGAACGCCATGGCGTCGATGATGGCGACAGTCGCGATCGTGGGCTTAAGCAGCGGGAAGACGATCTTCCAGAAGGTCTGCCAGCGTGTGCAGCCGTCGATGTAGGCCGCTTCCTCGAGTTCCAGCGGGATATTGGTGTGGATCGCACCGTGGAACATGAAGGTCGCCATGGAGACGGAGAAACCGACGTGCATCAGGATCAGGGTCAGCCTGTGGTTGAGAACGCCCAGCGTGCCGCCGTAGACGGATACCAGGGGTACCATCAGAACCTGGAAAGGGATGACCATGGAAGCGACCATGGCGCCGAAGAGAAGGGCGCAGGCTGTCCACTTCTGGTTGCGGACGATAACAAAGGATGCCATCGCGGAGACCAGGATGGTCAGAACCGTCGCGCTGATCGTGATGATCGCGGAGTTCATGAACACGAGCCAGAAGTTCATCTTCTTCATGGCTTCGGGGAAGTTTTTGAGGGTAAATCCGTGGGCACCGATCAGTGACAGCGGATCCGCCGTGATATCGCCCTTGGTCTTGAAAACGTTGATCACGACCAGGATGAAGGGAGCGATAAAGACAATAAACAGGACCAGCAGCACGATCCACATGACCACGTGCATGATCTTTTTCTTTCTTGCGGCTTGTTCGTTCTGTGTCATGCTGCCACCTCCCCTTTCTTACCGATATAGACCTGGGTGACACCGACGATCGCGCAGACCGCAAAGAGGATCAGCGCTTCCGCCTGGCCGAGACCGTACTTCTTGTAAGTGAAGGCCGTGTTGTACACGTGCATGGCAGCCATGACGGATGTATTGAAGGGTTCACCTTTGGTCAGGGACAGGTTCACGTCGTAAATGACGAAGCAGCGTGTGATGCTCAGGAAGATGCACTGCACGAAGGAGGCGCGCATCAGCGGGATGGTGACGTTCCACATCGCCTGGGCGGGCGTGCAGCCGTCGATCATGGCCGCTTCCTTCAGGGCATCGGATACGCTCATGAAGCCTGCCACATAGATCAGCATCATATAGCCGGCAAACTGCCAGACGGACACGAGGACCAGGCAGACCATGGCTCCTGTCGTCGTGGACAGGGGCGAAGGAACGGTCCCGCGTGCAATGGCGGATGCGATGGCAACGAAAGCGCGGTTAAAGACGAATTTCCAGACGTAACCAAGTACGATACCGCCGATCAGGTTCGGTACGAAGAAACCGGCGCGGAAGAAATTCTGGCCTTTGATACCGCTCGTCACCAGATAGGCCAGGGCAAAGGCCACGATATTGATCAGGATGACCGCGAAGATCGAATAGATCGCCGTGCGGCCGAGTGCCTGCCAGTAGGCGACGTCTTTGAAAGCCTCTACATAGTTTGCCAGTCCGACAAACGGCTTTGTTTTTGCAATGCCGTCCCAGCTCGTCAGTGTCAGATAAATACCGTAGATAAACGGAATGATCACGACAGCCAGGAAGAGCACGGACGCAGCTCCCGCGAACATGCAGAACAGCTGGACTTTGTATGACATGGTATTTCGTTTCATGTAATGTTCCCCCTGTACTGCCGGCCGGAACCGGGACGCGGTTTCCGGCCGCCAGCTGCCGCAGGTGCCGGTCCCCCGCCGCTGAAGCGGGAAGACGATCGCGGTCCGCCCCGGCAGCAGGCCCGGCAGCGATCCCTGTTACAGGATCCTGTTCCGGCCTGCCGCTCCTGCGGGCGGCCTCAATGCGCGAGGCCTGCACCTGCCGTGCATGAAATGTACCTTTGTTTTACTCCCGGCGCGGGCCGGAAGCGCTGCGGATGTCAGAAAACATCCCTGTGCCTGCGGCAGGATCAGTGTGCGCCGACCTCTGCTGTTGCCCAGTAGGCTGTGATCTCATCTGCAAGACCTGCGCGGTCGATCTCGCCCGCGAGGTACTTCTGCATGGAAGCGCCGACGATGGAGTAGTGGTCATCGGGCAGATAGTTGTAGTTGCCGATCAGGGCACCTGCGTCTGCATAAGCCTTGACGGACTTGCCGAGCGGATCTGCAACATCGAGGGTGTTGTTGGAGAATGCGGGAACCAGTGCGCAGTCATTGACAACGAACGCCTGACCTTCGGGATCGTTTGCCAGCCAGCTCAGGAAATCCTTCGCCGCCTGCTGCTGCTCCGGAGTGGTGTTCTCGGAATTGTCGATGAAGAAGTACTTGGAGCCGCCGCCGACCATCTTCTCGTTGGAGCCGTCGCCGCTGTTGTTCGGAACAGGCATCATGCCCATGTTCTCGCTGTAGTCATAGGCATTGATGACGGACCAGTCCCAGTTGCCGCCGAACATGAAGGCAATCTCGCCTTCCGCCAGCTTCTGCTCGGTCACTTCACGCTCTGCGGAGATCGCGGCATCCTTCGCGTAGTTGTTCGCACGAAGGACATCGAAGGTATCCAGCATCTCGTTGTACTTCTTGTCCTCTGCCAGCTTGATGGAGCCGTCCTTGATGCCTGCGATGAAGGCATCGGGATCGTCATGCTGCTCATACACTTCTGCCATGAAGTGGCCTGCCAGAGACCAGTCTTCCTTCATGACGCCGGTCGGGCTGGCCATGCCGCCTGCAATGAGCTTGTCGCAGATCGCCTGGAAATCCTCGGTAGTCTTGATGGATGTGGGATCAAAATCCTCGCCGGTCACGTTCTTGATCGCGTCCGCATTGTAGATGATGCCGCGGGCTTCGACGCAGACCGGGAAGCCATAGACCTTGCCGTTCACGGAGATCGCCTGTGTGGTGTTCGCCACCCAGTCCTGATCGCTCAGATCCAGCGCGTGCTCCTCAGCCAGCGCATAGACGTCCTTCGCATCGACCATGGAGATGGTGTAGGGCTCATTGGAGGAGTACCTGGTCGCAAGGTGTGCAGCGACGGTATCGCTGGAGTAGTAGATCTCTACGCCTACGCCCTTCTCCTCGGAGTACTGGGCCGCCTTCTCTTCGAGCTTGTCCTGGATCTCCATCTTGGAGTTGAAGATGGTGATGTTCGTAGCCCCTTCGGCAGCCCCGGATCCGGAATCAGAACTGCCGCCGCAGCCTGCCAGAACACCAGCTGCCAGGACCACTGCAAACGCAGCGGCAGCCGCCTTCTTGAATTGTTTCCTCATTGTTCCTCCCTTTCCGGGCTTTCGCCCTTAAAAGTGTCCGTATCCGTCAGGAACTGCAGGGACTGCGGATCCCTTTTTGTGCCCGCAGTGTCCTTTCAGCCCGAAGGCCGGACAAATATTGGTACCTGTTTTAATCTAAGACCTGCCCGCGGATCCAGCGTGTCGGATGCGGGCTGACTTATTCTGTTTTACAAAGGCATGTCAACGCCTTCCGCAGCGCAGCGATCTGCTGTCTGTCTGACTGAACCTGTCATGAACCGCTCCGGAGCGACCGCTTGGTCACATCCATAAAGGCCCGGCCTTCCGCCAGAAAACATATCTTTTCCGCAGTCAGATCCGTATAGATCACAGCGGTCATAACAGATTCCCCGTCATTAATAAAAAGCTCAAAGCTGAACCGGTCCAGAATGAGGCGCATCCGGATGTGCCCTTTCCTGCCCGCCGCGATCCTGCAGGTGCGCTCGTGCACGAGGGCCTGTCTGGACCCGGCGCTGTGCCGGTCGATCCGGACCTTGTCCTCCCAGGGGTAAAAAAACACATCTGTGTGGCAGTCCCCGTCCATGGCAAACCGCAGGCAGAACCACCGGAAGATCTCCTCCCCCGGCACAGGGCTGACCGCTGTTTCCAGGTCGATCGTCCTGCCTTCCACACCATAGAGGCTCACCTCTCCTGCCACCGGGACTTTTTTGTAATAGACCTCATCCACATACCGCAGGGCGAGCTCCCGCACAGGCCGCTGGCACAGGTGTCCTGCTCTGAAAAACAGTTCCCGGGGCAGGCTCATCTGCCCCGCCCACAGAAGGTCTTCCCTGTGCATCCCGATCGTCGCCCAGTTCTGCATCCAGCCGACCAGGATCCTTCTCCCGTCAGGCGACAGGACGGTCTGCGCGGCGTAAAAATCGATCCCGCAGTCGACAGGCTGGTCTTCTTCCCAGCGGAAGGTCCCCGTCCGCTCATCAAAATCCCCGATCAGGGCGACACAGGCATGGCCGTTCGGATATCTTCCCTCCTCCGGAAGCATTTCCATCGGGCTGATCAGAAGCACCCATCTCCCGTCCAGTTCAAAGAAATCGGGGCATTCCCACATCGTTCCATACTGCTTTCCGGACCGGCCGTCATTGCAGGCCAGAGGCTTCCAGTACTCCCAGGAAAGGCAGTCCCTGCTGCGGTACATGAGGATCCTTCCGTATCCGCTCCGGTCTTTTCCGGAAACCAGCGCCAGGTACGTCCCGTCCTGCAGACGCAGGATCTTCGGATCCCTGAAATCCGACCGGCTGATCCCGTCCGGCACCATATCCGGTCCGATCACGGGATCGTCCCCGCACTTTTGAAACCGGATCCCGTCTCCGACGGCAAGGCACTGGACCTGTAAAAACTCCCCGCCGGCAGGTTCTGCAGCCGGATCCCGGGGCTTCATCAGTCCCGTATACAGCAGAGCCATCCTGCCGTCCGGCAGTTCTGCCGCACATCCCGAGAAGCATCCGCCCTCGTCACAGGGCCGGTCCGGCGCCAGCGCGGGAGGGAGATAGTCCCAGTCCAGGAGGTCGCAGCTGACCGCGTGCCCCCAGTGCATCGTATCCCAGGAGGTGGAATAGGGGTTGTACTGAAAAAACAGATGAAACTTTCCCTGATAGAATGAAAACCCGTTTGGATCATTCATCCAGCCGACAGGCGGCGTCAGATGAAAAAGCGGCCGTTCCTCCGGGCGGATCCTCTGCAGCCCTTCCTCCTGGGCCTTTTCGGCATCCTCCAGCCGGGAACTTGCCGTCCTTTCCTTTTGCATGGTCCGTGCTACCTACATCCATGATGTCCGGGCCGAAGGTTACGATACTGTGGCGGCCTTTTTCAGACTGTGTGATCCCCGGCTGAAATGCGTATAAGCTTTACATACAGACTTTTTCGCGCTATATACGCTATATAGTTCGCACTATATACAGCAGTAAAAGAGTCTGTCTGACGGATGTACTGAATTTTTACATTTGCACAAACACAAGATAATCTCTGCATAATTATAGTGATTCACTTAAGGTGTGTCAACTACCATTTTAAGGCTCTGTGTTACAAATGAATCAGGCTTTTAGGCATTTTTACATAATTATGCATTTTATCGTTACACTATTGTTACATTTGTTTGTTTTACATTGTAAGTTTGACATTTGACCACTTCCCGCTTCTTTTGTATAATCAGCTTCGTAGAATGTAAAAATATCCCGGTCCGGTCACAGCTCTGCTGCAGCAGGAGGCAGGGCAGGGACCCAGGGGAACGCGGACGATCCGTTACAGGAGTAAAACATGTCTTCCAGAGTGACCATGCAGGACATCGCCGATGCGCTCGGCCTGTCCCGCAATACTGTATCAAAAGCAATCAATCATACAGGCATCATCGCTGACAGTACGCGGGAGCTGATCCTCCGGAAGGCTGTGGAAATGGGCTACAGACAGTTTTCGGACGCAGGCTCTGCCGGAATCAGCATTCCCGGAGAAGCAGAAGGGCGGCAGGGTCCGGAAGCCAGACTGCTCTCCCCTTCCGCCCCCGCCCTTTCCGACAAAAAGGAAATCGCCCTGCTGACTGCTTCCATGCCCGGCAATTCACACTTTGCCGTGACCACGCTGGACCGCATGCAGCAGATCTTTTCCTCCCTGGGCTACAGCATGACCATCTACCAGCTGCTCCCGCAGCAGATCGAGGACCTGCAGCTGCCGGGCAGCCTGTATACAGACAAGATCGCCGGCATCTTCTGCATTGAGCTTTTCAATTATGAGTACTGCCGCAAGCTGTCTACTCTGGGGATCCCCTTCCTCCTGATCGACAGCCCCGTCTGTTTTGACCGGGAGCCCCTCTCCGCGGATATCCTGCTCATGGAGAACCAGGCCGGCATCCTCACCTTTCTCAAAAAGATGTCCGAGGCAGGGAAGACCACCGTCGGGTTCATCGGGAACATGATGCACTGCCGTTCGTTTTTCGAACGAGGCAGCGCCTGCATCACCGGTGCGGAACTTTACGGGTTCTCGCCTGTCCGTCCCCGCTCCATCCTGCATTTCCCGCCCGGAAAATCCCCTGCCCGCGCCGCTGATTACACAGAAGAACTCTATCAGCTCATGCAGAAAATGCCCTCGCTTCCGGAGATCTTTGTCTGCGCAAACGATTTTCTGGCCATCAATGCGATCAGTTCCCTGCGCCGCATGGGAAAACGCTGTCCGGAGGATATCCTGATCTTCGGCTTCGACGATTCCCCGGAGTCCCGTTTCCACTCGCCCATGCTCTCCACGGTCCACATCCACACCCAGGCCATCGGTCGTGCCGCCGCGGAAATGCTCCTCCGGCGCATCAAAGATCCGGACAGGGAGTACCGCACTTCCTATATCAGGACCGACCTGCTGCTGCGGGAATCCACCGGCCCCGGAGGCGGGTGACGGAGATCAAAGCCGGTGGATCCCTTATTCAGAAAAGCAGGCAGCATCCGGTGAGACAAGAGCAGATATCCGATGGAATCCTGTTCAAAGAAAAAAGCGCCGAAAGGGAAATTCCCTTCTGACGCTTTTTTGTATGGCGTTTTTTCGCGGATTCACAGGATCAGCTGCAGGGCGATGCTGAGGGCGCAGAGCATGCTCCCGCCGATGGCATAGGCCTTGCTGCAGGGTTCGGCGCCCCAGGCGCGGCCGGAGATGTAGCCCGCTGCGGCAAAGGCGGCGGAGACTACAAAGACGGTCATGAGCAGGGGCACGAGCCGGAACTTGAGGAGGCCGCAGGCTATGCCCGCAAAAAAGCCGTGGATGCACAGCCGCAGGGACAGGCGGACATCCTCGCGGATATTCACCTTCTCCATGCGGTGCTCCAAAAAGGACTTTTTCGCAAACGCCGTGCAGAGCATGCGGATGCCGATCGCGGCGAAGATCAGGCCCGCCAGGAGGTGGATCCAGAAAAGGTTCCGCTCCCTGGATACTTCAAACTGCAGCAGCATGCTGCCGCATCCGAACCCCAGAAAGGAAGCTGCCAGCTCCAGGCCTCCCCAGATCGCCGCCATCATCACGGTGGCGCTGTCGATTCTGACCAGGTTGGCGCCGCGCTGTACAACGACCCCGTAGATGCCGAAGGCCAGCGCCAGAGAAATCAATAACATAAGTCCTGTGTGCGTATTCATAGTACCCGCTCACCTCACTTCAGTCCTGTGTACATTTTCATAGTACCTGCCTGCCTCACTTCAGTCCTCTTCCGCCTCAATGCCGTCCGTCTTGATGATGAATCTGACGCTGCTATCCATGTCCGTGGGCGCTCCGCTGAAGGTGGTGTAGGTGCGGGAGGCCTCCTTGATCTCCATCAGGCTGTCGTCCAGGGCCCGGATGTTGGTCCTGTAGATGTCCGCCATCCTGCGGATACCGTCGTCGCGGAACTCGATGACCCCGTCATTGAGTTCGATGACGCCGTCGAGCATCTCCTGCATGCCGTCGACGAATTCCTTCACACCGTCGACGAGCTTATCTGTCCCGTCGTTGAGCTTACCGGAGTTGCTGCGCAGGGTCGACGTGCCCTCCGCCAGAGTCTTCGTGCCCTTTTGGAGTTCCTGCGCCCCGTCCAGGTACTTTCCGATGCCGGCTGCCAGGGTCTTTGCGCCCTCGCCGGCCCCCGCCGCACCCGCGCTGAGGGTCTTTGTCCCCTCCGCAAGAGTAGATGCCCCCTTCGTGAGCTCCGCGGAATTGCTGTGGAGCTTCGCGGTGCCGGCTGCCAGCTGCGCTGCACCGGTCTGCAGCCGGGAAGTGCCGTCCAGGTAGCTCTGCAGGCCCCCGCCGAGCTGTGCCGCTCCCTGCTGCGCCTGCGTCATGCCGGCAGCCAGACTGTCTGCGCCGGTGCTGAGAGAGGTGACGCCGTCCGTATAGGACTTGATGCCCGCTTTGAGCTCTTCGGATCCGGCATCAGCCGCATCGATTCCGCCGGCGATCTGTCCGGCGCCGTCCTGCAGAGCCGTGACGCTCTCATTGATGACAGCGTTCTTTCCGGCAAGGGTCTTCAGTACATCGTTGAGCGCGGGAACCGCATTTCCTTCCGCGTCCTCTGTGCCTGTATACAGGGCCGCATAGAGTTGCTGCATGCCGCCGTCGAGCCGGGCGATACCGGTCTTGAGGGCTTCCCCGCCTGCGCGGAGCTGGTCCAGGGATGCCTTTGCCTCTTCGCTCCCCAGCCTTCCGGAGAGGATGGAGAGCCAGCTGCTGACTGTCTCTGCACCGTCTTTGAGGTCCTTCATCTGCTGCTTTGTCTCATCACTTCCGAGTTTTTCTCCTGCCTCCCCGATGGCCTGGGCGTCCGACGCGATCTTCTGCGCATCCTTCTGCAGGGTGTCTTTGTCATCGCCGAGCCTGTCCGCCCCGTCCTTGAGATCCTGCAGGGAGAGGTCTTTGGCCGCCCCGGCGGCCTTCTCCAGACCCTGTGCCTTCTTCACAGTGTCCGCCGCCTTCGAGGATGCCCCGTCAGCGGCCTTTTGCATGTCGTCTGCCGCCGTCTGCAGGCTTCCGGCGGCATCCGCCGCCTTCTCTCCTGCCTTTTCGACATCGCCCTTTGCGTCAGAGAGCCCTTTCTGTGCCGATTCCACTTTTCCGGAAGCACTGTGGGCCTTGTCGTGGATCTCTGCGAGCTGTCCGTTTTTATCATCGATCACTGCATTGGCCTCCTCCGCCTTTGCACTGACCTTTTTCTCCACCTCATCGCCGGCCTTCGAGCCGACGGCCTCCGCCGCGGCGTCCGCTGCCGCGGAGGCGATGCTGCTGATCTCCTCCTCCGAGAGCCCGTCCACGCCCTTGAGCCTGTCCCTGACCTCGTCTTTTACCGCGCTGCGCACGTCGTCATGGAGCCTGCTGTCGATGTCCGTGTCCGCATCCCCGCTCACCTTTCCGCCGCTGTTGTCTTCGGAAAGTTTTTCGACCTCTCCGATCGGATCTCCGATTCCGTCCAGGGCGGCAGCTGCATCCCCGATCGAGGAGACCGCCTCCTTTGTCCCGTCCTGGGCGGTCTTTTTTGCGCCTTCCGCCGCGGAAGCCGCGTCAGAGGCCGCTTTCGAAGCCTTGTCCGCCTCTGCCTTCGCCCCGCCTGCCGTATCGATCACGGCCTGCGCAAGATCCGCCGCGTCGGCGACGGTCTTTTTCGCTTCCTGCGCCTTCCCGATCAGGTCCTCCGCATCGGAAGCCGCTGTCCCGGCATGTCCGGCCGCCGTCCCGGCGTCCTCCGCTGCCGTCTTCGCCGCTTTCGCCGCTGCTTCCACGCCGCTTCCGAGTGCATTGATCTGCGAGGTCAGACTCTTTATCCCCTCACTGACCTTTGAAGCCGCTTCCGAGAGGGGGGGCATGACTGCGGACACTCCGGAGACGGTGTCGATCAGCTGGTCCACGCCGTCCACATAGGCCGGCAGGCTCTGGGCGGAATCTGCATCCGCCATCGCGTCCAGGCCGTCCCTGAGCTGGCCGACCGATTCCTTTTTCCCGTCCAGGGCCTCAGCTGCCGAGGCCACTGCGCCTGTGTAGACCGACAGACCGTCCCCGAGGGTATCGAGCCCCGTCTGCAGGGCCCGGGCGCCCGCCCCGAGGGTCTTCGTACCGGTCACCAGGGAGGAGATCCCGCCGTTCAGGGCTTCATTGTTGTCCGCAAGCTCTTTCGCGCCGGCCTGTAGGGCAGCCGCACCGCCCGCCAGCTCCTGTGCGCCGTCGGACAGCGTCTTTGCACCGTCGGCCAGCTTGTCATTGTTGTCCGTGAGCTCCTTCGCGCCGGCCGCCAGCTGCTGTGCGCCGGCATCCGCCGCATCGACGCCCTGCGTATAGGCAGTGACGCCGTCGGAAAGAGACTTCGCGCCTGTCTGCAGCTGTGCCGCGCCGGCCGCCAGCTTTCCCGCGCCGTCCTTCAGTTCACCCGCGCCGCTGCGGATCGTGTCGTTTTTGTCCGTGAGCTTCTTCGCGCCGGCTGCCAGCTGCTGCGCTCCGTCATCTGCCTTTTCGACGCCGCCGGTATACTCCTGCACGCCGTCCCGCAGGTCCTTCACGCCGTCGTAGAGCTCGCCGGTGCCGTCCTTTGCCTCCTGCACGCCGTCCACCAGCTTCTGCGTACCGTCCGCCAGCTCATCTCCGTCGGATTCCAGTTTACTGACAGTCTCATCCATCTCATCGAAGACGTCTTTGTGGTTTTCGTCGAGGTCTGCCTCATCCTCGTCGTCCAGATGGGCGGAGAAGACCATCGTCAGACAGGTGCTCATCTTGAAATCCGTCGCGTCCATGGTGATCTCGACGCTCCCGGGGATATCCAGGTCATTGATCCTGTCCAGGGCCTTCTGCCTGTCCGCCGCCTCGATGTCATCGCCCATCTTGTCGACGATCTCCCTGGACTGGGTCTGGGCGGTCTTCAGGCTATCCTGCAGACCGGGAAAGGCCATGCCGACGACCATCGTGTTCTTGCCTTCAGACACGACCGAGCCGTTGTCCACCTTGATGTTGGAAGCCGTGTCGCTGGAAAAAGCCATCCCGGTGACAGCCGCAAAGGGGACATAGACATTTTTATATTTGATGTGATTGGTGTAGTCGATGCGGATCCTGACCTTACCGCTCTTTCCCGCCAGGTCCTTAGCGGCGATCTCCTTCCCGTCCAGATAGTAGGTGATCTTCTCCGAGACGGGGGGCTGCCGCGTCGTCGTGCCCTGGTAATAAATATCGTTCCCGTCCGCATTCCAGACGATGCTCTCCCCCGATTTGTCAAAGGTCTCATCGCCTTTGACATTCTCGATCTCCTGCAGGACGGAGTAGTCCTGGAGCCTGTCCTTTTTATCCGGGTTTTTGAGCCAGTTCGAGACCGTGATATCATGCTGCGTGCCGTTGGCATCCGTAAAGATATAGACCGTCTCCTCTTTCTCCGCCCCTGATACCTGGCTGACCGCATCCGAGATCGCTTTTTCCAGGGTGTCGGAGGTCTCCGCTTCCGCGGCGGTCTTCTGTGAGGACGCAGCTGCCGCCGCTGTATGTGCTGCCGCAGCCGCCGCATTCTGTGCCGCCAGAGACGTCACCGCCGTCATATTCGAACCCGCTAAAAGCGTGACCGTGAGCAAAAGTGCCAGAACCTGTTTCCTTTTCATTACTATGCCTCTTCCTGTCTAACTATGTCTCTTCCTGTCTTGATTTCCTTCAAAAAACTTCTTAACTATAAAAAAAGGGCCCGGATATGGAAATATCCAATCCGGAACCCGTGTTGAAAATCAATATACAAAAGCCCCCGGATGTATACAAAGGGGAGGAAGCAGGGACCGTCTGTACCGCAGGCTGCTGTACCGGGAAGTATCCTCTGACGAAAGAAGCCCTGCCTCAGAGCTCCTCCAGCATCTCCCACATGGAGCGGGTGGCGATGTACTCGTAGATGGTCGCCATCTCCTCCGGGGGGATCTGCATCCCGTTGCGGATCCATTCCAGAACGACGTAGCCCATGGAATTTGCGTAGTATCTGGCCAGATTTTCAGGCTTCATCCAGGGATGGGCGGGGTGGGGCCTGCCCGTGCCGCGGTCATCAAAGACTTCCAGCATCAGACTGTAGGCACTGTCCATCACTACCTCGGCGAAGGAATTCTGCCCCTCGATTTTTACTGCGTGCATGTAAAAGTCCCTGTCCCTGTGAAGATTGCTGAAGATCAGGACCAGCATTTCCCTGTACATGCGGTTTGCGATCAGGATCCGGACCGGCTCCAGGATCTCTCTCTTTACGATCCAGGCCAGGAGGTCGTATTTGTCCTGAAAATGATTATAAAAAGTCACGCGGATGACACCTGCGCCGTCCGCGATCTGCTTGATCGTGATTTTTTCGAAGGGCATTCTGACCACAAGCTTTTTCAGGCTCTGCGCCAGCGCCTTTTCAATATCCTTTTTTTCTTCCAAGCAATGCTCTCCCTGTAGTTAGTTGTGTTTTACTCAATGTACATTACAGCATCTCTGCCGTTTTTGCAAGCATCCCGGACCGGCAGCCGGTCTGCTGACGGCGCCGGGATACTGTTCAGAGCGAGTCGTAACCCGAGGTGTTTTTCGCGCCTTTTTATGCAAAGACCCGCGTGAAACCGGATTTGCAGGAAGCGGCATCCATGCGCGCTGACCGGCCCGGGCAGGATGGCGGATCCGTACCGCCTCCCTGCAGATAAAAATGATCCCCTGCTTCAGGAAAAAAGCAGCAGAGTCATAAGATACAGGGCCGGCTGATGCAGCAGATAAAGCAGAAGGGAATGTCTCCCCATGCTGTTCAGGACCGGTACCTGCAGATGAAACAGGGGGTGGCTGAAAGCCCTCCCGGCTGCCGCCGATGCCAGGCATCTGTGCAGAAACAGTCCCGCCCAGAACAGAAAGATCCAGGGGAGCAGAGAAAAATAGTCCGTGGAGAAAAAGCCCTGCATCGGGAAGCCAAGTCCTGTCAGTACAGATCCGGCCGGTCCTCCGTTGCCGTATCTGTACAGGATATCCGGAAGAGCCGCCTGCATACCGGGCCGCAATCGCAGGAACCCGGCATTCACCCACCGGAAAACAAAAAAGAGATAGCCGCACGCGGCAGCCGCAAATACATATATTTTATGTACAGGATGCGGAAGACGGACTGCGGCTTTCTGCAGAAAGCCTGTCAGCAGCATCGCAGCCCCCAGGAAGGTCAGGACTCCGAACAGGACCCGCTCCTCATACATCACGGCCAGCGTCACGGCGCTGACCGCAGCGCCGCCGGCGCTCACCTGCAGGCCCCTCCGGAAGATATGGCGGGAAAAGGGAACGCAGAAACCCGAGAGCAGGATAAAGGTGCGGCAGATGCTCTGCTGCCACAGATGTCCTCCCGGTCCCTCGTACCACAGACGGAGCCCCGTCATCGCGGTCCCGGCCTCCGACAGATATAGAAAGTCCCACATTCCGTGGTAGAGGATCATGCTCACAAGGGTGATCCCGCGCAGCAGATCCAGGGTCTCCAGCCTGCCGCTCTCTTTTGCGCTGTTTTCCATATCCGGATTCTTTTTTCCTACTCCCTTCTTCGGCAGCCTCTTTTTCGGCGCTCTTTCGTCGGCAGCCTCTTCTTCAGAACTCTCTTCGTCAACACTTGTTTTTCCGGCAGTCCATTTTCAGCAGCCGCCTTTTCTGTATTCTCTTTTTCGTATTCCTTTTTTCAGTGCTTCCTTATTTCAACGCTTACTTTTTCAGGACTTCCCTGCAGGCGGCAATTGCTTCTCCTGCCGTCCGATGTTACAATGCACCTGAATTCAGATGGAAAAATTCAGATGGAAATCAGAAGTGCGAAAAACACACGCCGGGAAGGAGGCAGACGCTTTATGGAGATCGAACGCAAATGGATGGTTACGGGCTGGCCGGAAAAAGCCCCCGCAGGCACCGGAGAACCCGGGGGATCTGCGGCGCAGTCCGAAGCCGCGGTACAGCTCCCGCTTTTACGGGAGCAGATGATGCGCCAGGGGTATATCAGCATCCGCCCCACTGTCCGAATCCGGGAGGAAGCGGAGACCGGCGGTCCCACCGACCACATCCTGTGTTTTAAATCCCCCGCCAGCAAAAGCGGCCTGTCCCGGCAGGAGATCGAATTTCCCATCACCCCTGACCAGTTTGCCGAGCTTGAAGACCTGATCGGGATCCCCCTGATCCCCAAGCTCCGCCGCACCTACCTGCTCCCCGACGGTCTCCATCTGGAGGTCAGCCTCGTCGACGAAGGGAAGCCCACGGAATTCATGTATGCGGAAGTCGAATTCACTACTGAGGACCAGGCACGGAACTGGGATCCCGCTTCGGCAGGGCTGGGCGCCTATCTGAACAAGGAAGTCACGGGCGAACCGGGGCAGTCCATGGGGGCCTACTGGGAGCTCACCCGCCTGCGCAGGATCTGAGCCTCCACATCCCGGCACGGGTCCGTCGCACCTGGTCCGCGCACCCGCCTGCGCAGGACCTGAGGATGCGGCAGCGGTCTTTTTTCTACCGGCATGTGTCAAAGGGCCGGTTTCTGTGCCGCTGCATGCCTCACGCCCATACGCTCTCTTCATACTGCCGCGTATACAGCTGATAGTAGTACCCTTTCTGCTGCATCAGTTCTCTGTGGGTGCCTCTCTCGATGATCTTTCCGTCCCGGACAGCCAGGATGACGTCTGCGCCCACGATGGTGGACAGGCGGTGGGCGATCACAAAGGAGGTCCTGCCGCGGATGACGGCGGCGATCGCGTCCTGGATCGCGCGCTCCGTCACGGTGTCCACCGAGGAGGTCGCCTCATCGAGCACGAGGATCCGGGGATCCGCCAGGATCGCGCGGGCGATGGAGAGAAGCTGTTTTTCTCCCGTGGAGAGCATGCTCCCGCCCTCGCCGACGTCGCTGTCCAGGCCCTTTTCCAGCCGGTCCACGACGAAGTCCGCCGAAGCCGTGTGCAGGGCCTGCCGGATCTCCTCGTCCGTGGCCTCCGGTCTGCCGTAGCGCAGGTTGTCCCGCACAGTTCCGGAAAACAGGTAGGGGGTCTGCAGGACATAGCCGATGCTGCTGTGGAGCCAGAGCTGCGAGCGCTCCCTTGCGTCCCTGCCGTCAATCAGGATCCTGCCTTTCGTCGGCTCATAAAAGCGGCAGGCCAGGTTCACCAGGGTGGACTTTCCCGCCCCTGTCTCCCCGACGATCGCGATATTTGTCCCCCTGGGCACCTTCAGATCAAAGTGCTCGAGAACCATCTCATTCCCGTCCGGGTACTGAAAGGACACATCCTCAAACTCCACATCGCCCCGCAGGGGCTCCCAGTTCTCTCTCTTCGCATGGAAGTTGTCTCCGTATTTTTCAACGACATCCGGGGTATCCACGACATCCGGCACCTCCCCGAGAAGCCCGGTGAAGCGCTCGATATTTACCTGGATGGAGATCAGCGCCGAGAGGGAGGTGATGATCTGCTGGATCGGTTCGAGCATCCCGACCGCATAGGACATAAAAACAGACAGGGTGCCGACCCGGATCACGCCCTCCATCGTCAGGGCACCGCCCCGCCAGAGTACGAGGGCCAGCGCCATAGAGGACAGAAAGGTGATGAGGGAGGTCAGCACTGCGCTGTGCCTGGCCACGCGAACAGCGGTCGAGCGCATATTTTCCGTCTCCTCTTCAAACCCGCGGACCATCACATCCTCCACCCGCAGGGTCTTGATACTGCGGATCCCCGTGATCCCTTCATTGAAATTGCCCGTGATCTTCGAATTGATCTCGCGCACCTGCCGGCTTCCAAGGACGATCTTTTTCTGAAAATACAGGATCAGCACTGCGGCAGCCGGTACCATGACCAGGACATAGAGGGCCAGCCGCACATTCACGGCGAGCATGACGCCCGTCACACAAACGATATAGGAAGCATTCCACACCACATCCATCATGCGCCAGGCCATCAGTTCTCCGATCCTCTCGGTATCGCTCATCGTCCGCGCATGGATATATCCCACACTGTTCTGATTAAAATAAGAAAAGGAAAGGGTCTGCAGATGGGCAAACGCCGCGTTGCGCAGGTCCTTGTCGATCGCGACCTCCACCCGTCCGCACTGGTACAGGCAATAGTAATTGTCCAGTTCCTGCAGGATCATCAGCAGGATATACAGAAACAGAAAGACCGGCAGTCCCTCCAGTGTGCGCTCCGCCACGAAATGATCCAGCGCCCAGCTGTTAAAGAGGGGGTAGATCGAATCTGCCAGGCTCGACAGGATCCCCAGAAAAATCATCCAGAGGATCGTCGGGAGATAAGGGCGCACGAAGGGCATGAGCAGGGGAACCCCGAAAAACCGCGTCCGCTTCTTTTCTTCTCCGAGTGTTTTCTCTTTTTCCATAAAAAGCCTCTGTGCGTGCAGGGATCAGCCTTCTCCCACTGGATGTGCCCGCTTCGTTCCCGTGCTCCTTCTCCCGCCGGATGTGCCCGCTTCGTTCCCGTGCTCCTTCTCCCGCCGAATGCCGCTCTTACCCGGAAACTCTTTTCCCGCCGGAATGTACACCGGGACTTGCTCTGTCTTTACTCATTCCGAACCGGTCTGCAGGGCATATACCCGGCTGTAGATCCCGCCCTGCGCGAGGAGCTGTGCGTGCGTCCCGTGTTCGGCGATCGTCCCGCCGTCGAGCACGAAGATCTCGTCCGCATGCTGCAGGGTCGTGATGCGGTGGGCGATCAGGATCACAGTCGCGTCCGCCGTATTGTGCTGCAGCGCGTGACGGATCCGGGCGTCTGTCTCCGCATCCACCGCTGACAGGGAGTCATCAAAGATCATGATCGGCGTGCGCCGCACCAGCATCTGGGCGATGGCGGCGCGCTGCTTCTGCCCTCCGGAAAGCGTCACGCCCCGCTCGCCCACGAAGGTGTCGTATCCATCCGCAAAATGGTCGATGGCCTCCTCCAGGCAGGCGGTCTGCGCGGCGCGCCGGATCTCCCGCATGCGGTATGTGCCTGCAGGGTCTGTTTTCGCCGGGGCGGAAAAATCTTTCTTCGGGCTGGAAGAACTTTTCGCCGGGGCAGAAAGGCCTTTCGCCGGGGCGGAAGCCTTCTCCGGCATCGCGATCGCGATATTTTCCGCCAGCGTACGGGAAAAGAGATAGGGCTCCTGCAGCACCATACCGATGTTCTGCCGGAGCCATGCGCGGTCGATCCGGCGGATATCGACCCCGCCGAACGTGATCGTGCCCCACTCCGGCGGCAGTTCCCACAATCTGTCCAGGAGCAGCATCAGGGTCGATTTGCCGGCTCCGGTCGCGCCCAGGATCCCGACCGTTGTCCCTGCCCGGATCGTCATATTGATATCCCGCAGGATCTCCGGTGCCTCTTCGCCATAGCGGAAATAAACGTGTGAAAAAACGATATCGCGGTTCATGGGAGGTGCAGACAGAGCACCGGTATCCGGTCCTGTGACAGGACTGCGAATGTCCTCTTCCGGCACGGCATTCATGATGTAGCGCAGACGCTCCATCGAGACGCCGGTCTTCGACATATCCGCGATGATCCGTCCGATGCTCCGCACCGGCAGAGACATCAGCGCATTATAGGACAAGAAGGCGATGAGTCCGCCCGCCGTGAGCTGATCATGCACACACAGGACCGCTCCGTAGACCGCGACGGTCATGTTCCGGACCGTGGCAATAATATTGCCGGAGACCCAGAAGGCCGCCAGCACCCGCATCAGCCGGTACCAGTGGTCGGTGTAGAACTCGTTCTGCGCTTCAAACCGCTCCCGTTCGAATTTTTCCCTGCCAAAGGTGCGGACTACGCGGACACCTGTCAGGTTCTCCTGCGCGATCGCCGAAAGCCGGCCCTCTTCACTGTCCACCTTTTCGAACTCATCTCCGATCAGGCCGTAGAAGACAAGGGAACTGATGATCATGATCGGAATAAAAACAGCAGCCGCAGCTGTCAGCTTCGGCTGGATCGTCACCATGAAATACAGGGACATAAAGATCAGGATAAAGACCCGCAGAAGGGAGGTGAGCTGCTCCGAGACAAAGATCTTGATCGTCTCGACATCCGATGTACACCGCTGGATCGTGTCGCCGGTGCTGTTTTCCCCCTGCCAGGAATAGGGCAGGGACAGAATATGCCGGTAGAGCCGGTCCCTCGTCCTGCGGACAAAGGCCTCTGCCCCCTTCGCATTACTGACCCGGAAACCGTACCGGCTCACCGCCCCCAGCCCGGCCGCCGCCGCGACCGCCAGGGCCGTCAGCCACAGATGTTCACGCAGATAGGCCGCACCCCCCAGGCGTCCGATCAGCCCGGCCGCCCAGCCGGGCACCGAGGAGAGGTCGCCGCCGATCACCGCATCCACCGTATACTGGGTCATACGGGGGATGACCAGGTCGAACAGGGCGACCAGACATGCGCAGACTGCCCCCGTGACAAAATAAAAAACACTTCCCCGCAGGAAGTACAGAATCAGGCTCCGGTTCGTCGGAAACCTCTGTTTTTTTTCATCCTTCCGCACTCTCTGCACCTGTTCTCTCTCAAAACTGAAGCAATGACAAATGTTTATCCCTGTATCGGCGGGCTGCCCTGCCAAAAGCAGCAGCAAACAGGTATCCCTGCATTGCCTTGTGCCCTTACAGACCGACCGGACCGGAGAGGGCATCCAGCAGCCGGATGTGGAAGGTTCCGGACCCTCCGCCTTCCCGGGCTGCCGCCGCTGCGGCCTGCTCCGCGCAGGCATTCATGAAGCGGCAGCATGCAGCCGCCGCCAGCGCCGAGTTTTCCACGCAGAGAAAGGCGCCGAGAAGGGAGCTGAGCATACAGCCGGTCCCCGTGACCCTGGCCATCCATGCAGAGCCGCCATGGACAGTATAGAGCCGGCGGCCGTCTGTGATATAGTCTGTTTCGCCGGATTGCACCACAATGGCTCCGGTGTCACGCGCCAGCCGGACGGCATAGCGGATCGGATCGACGTCCGGATCCTCTCCTGTCTCCGGCAGATCATGGAAGTCGTCCACGCCGCGTCCCGTGTTGTGATGCTCCACCAGAGCCCGGATCTCCGCCGCATTCCCGCGGATGCAAAGGGAAGTACCTCTTCCCCCGGGCGTGCCCTCCGTGCAGCCACCGGAAGAACAAGCAGCGTCCGTGCAGCCTGCGTCGGAAGAACAAGTGCCGTCTGTGCACCCTGTATCGGAAGAACAAGCATCATCCCTGCAGCCTGTACCGGAAGAACCTGCGGCAGATGCTGCATGCAGAGCATCCACAAGCTCCAGGACCTTCTCCCTGCGGAAGGCCGATGCGGCGCAGCCCACGGGGTCGATCACGACCGGATGGCCTCTTTTCGCCGCTTCCGGCGCAGCGAGCAGCATCGCCTCCAGAGACTCTGTCGCGCCCATATTGCAGACCAGGGCGTCCGTGACCCGGGCGAAATCCTCCATCTCCCGGGGATGGTGGGCCATGGTGGGGGAGGCCCCGACGGCAAGCAGGGCGTTCGCGCAGTCATTGACCGTCACGATATTCGTGATGCACTGGACCACCGGTCTGGCCGTCCGGATCCGGTTCATAAACAAGCCGCTGACATTCTCGTCGTCATTCACACACAGCGACTGCGCCGCCTTCCAGAGTTTCCCCGTCTGCGCTTCTATATCGTCCGCGGCGAAGATCCCGCTGACGATCGCGAAGCCGCGCATCCCCCGCCCCTTCAGCTGCCGGATATTCTCCAGAGTGATCCCGCCGATCGCAGTGACCGGGATCGAGACACTCTCACAGATCTCCTGAAAACAGGCAGGATCCAGGGGCTTTGCGTCTTTTTTCGTCGAAGTCCCGAAAACGGCACCGCTTCCCAGATAGTCCGCCCCGGCCGCCTCCGCCGCCCGCGCCTGCTCCACTGTGCGCGCCGTGACTCCGATGATCGCGTCCGGCCCGAGGATACTGCGCGCCTGGGCCGCCGCCATGTCGCTCTGTCCCACATGGACGCCGTCCGCACCGATCTTCTTTGCCAGAAGCACGTCATCATTGATCAGAAGCGGCACATCGTATCGCCTGCACAGCGCCAGGATCTCTCGGGCCTCCTGCTCCAGCGCATCTCCGGTCAGTTTCTTTTCCCGGAGCTGCACCATCGTGGCACCGCCCCGCAGGGCCTCCTCCACCTGCCGGGCCAGCGTCCGGCCGCGGAGCCAGGATGTGTCCGTGACTGCGTAAAGCAGGCAATGTTCCAGTTTCAGCTGCATTTTCTTCTTCCTCTTCGTACCCTTCTGTTCTTAGTACTTTTCTATTCTTAGTACCCTTCTATTCTTAGTACTCTTCTTATTACTTTCCCACTCTCACTCTCTCATGCTTATTCTTCCATGAGAGGCCGGCAGGCCGGGCACACAGGGTGCCCGCAAAAAGGCGCAGGTCTTCTCATTCCTCCATGAGACGTGCCAGCACACCCCTGTTCTGCAGACCCAGTGTGATCACAAAAAGTGTTCCAGTCTTCTCATTCCTCCATGAGACGTCCCAGCACACCCCTGTTCTGCAGACCCAGTGTGATCACCGCCGCGATCAGGGTTCCTCCGACCGTACTGATGAGAAACGGGACCACAAAGGTAAACAGGGCTGCAGTACTGTTTCCCATCACCAGGGAGGCGATCGGGTATGCGAGCATGCCGCCGATCACAGCGGTGCCGAACACCTCACCGACCCATGCGGCCGGAAGGACTTTTAACCACCTGTAAAGAAGCCCTGCGAGCAGAGCGCCGCACATGCTGCCCGGGAAAGCCAGAGGCGTTCCCAGACCGACCAGGTTCCGGATCAGGCTGGCGATAAACGCCGCCGCCAGACTCCAGGCAGGTCCCAGGATCACGGCACAGAGCACATTTACCATGTGCTGCACCGGTGCGCACTTGGAACCGAAGATCGGGAAGGAAAACATCGATCCCACTACAGCCACGGCGGCAAAAACCGCCGTAAGTGCCAGTTTTCTGGTCTGCACACCGGCAGCGGCCTCCGCCCTTGCGCCTGTATTTCTTCTGCCGGCTGTCATATTTGTATTCGTATCACTCATGATTCGTCTCCTTCAGAATACCTGCCCGGGAATATGTATTTCCCGCCCGGGCAATGTGTAATAGCTGCAGGAGCAGCAGCAAAGGACCGGATCTGCGTGGAGATATTACAGAAAGTCGCCGCTGATCGCGAATGCGTGATTCATCGGGCCGCTTCCCTTCCCCAGATCCAGCATGGCGGCAAGCGCACCTGAGATATAGTTCTTCGCGCCCTGCACCGCTGTCTGCAGATCGTATCCCTTTGCGAGTCCGGATGCGATCGCGCTCGAAAGGGTACAGCCGGTCCCATGGGTATTCGGATTATCGATCCTCTTTCCGTAGAACCAGTGCAGGTCTGTCCCGTCAAAGAGAAGGTCATTCGCGTCATTGACCGCATGCCCGCCCTTGCACAGAACCGCACAGCCGTAAGCCTCGAAGATCTCCTTCGCCACTGCTTCCATGTCTTCTTTTGTGTTAACTTTCCGCCCCGAGAGCACCTCCGCCTCAGGGATGTTGGGTGTGATCACCGTCGCAAGAGGCAGAAGCTCTTTTTTCAGGGTTTCGATCGCGTCTTCGCTGATCAGCCTTGACCCGCTCGTGGAGACCATCACCGGATCCACGACCAGGCTGGCGGCCTGATAAAACCGCAGCCGCTCCGCGATCACTTCGATGAGAGCAGAGGATGAGACCATCCCCGTCTTCACTGCATCCGGCCGGATATCCGTAAAAATACAATCCAGCTGTTCCTTCAGAAAACCGGGAGTGACCTCCATAATATCTGTGACGCCGGTCGTATTCTGTGCAGTCAGCGCCGTGATCGCGCTCATGGCATAAACTCCATTTGCGGTCATGGTCTTGATATCTGCCTGGATGCCGGCGCCTCCGCTGGAATCACTTCCGGCGATCGTTAATGCGGTCCTCATATACTATGCCTCCTTTCAAAATCAGATCCCCGCAGGGATCGAGGTCCCTTTTGCATTACTTTTCTATAGCGGCAGAAGGTGGTGCCCCCGGTCTGCCGCTTGCACACCATTGCTTTTTCTGCAGATGCAGTTTTTCTGCAGAGTGCTTTTTCTGCAGATGCAGTTTTTCTGCAGAGTGCTTTTCTGCAGATACTTCTTCTGCAAATACGTTTTTCGTAGATGCAGTTCTCTGCAGAGTAACGCAGAACCTGATAAAAAAACGGGATACCAGCATGGGGTATCCCGCTATTCACGGACTATGTTTCCCTACGTTGGCATTATCCAAATCAGGTTCCGGGTCGAAGCAAAAAACAGCTTCCTCTCAGCCGGTTTCCACCAGCTCCCCGTTTTTAAAACTCCTGTGATGATCCGTGGGTGTTCCACGACTTCTTTGTGATGATCCGTGGAGAATCCGCGGCTTTTTGGCGATCTACGGACGCCCCACGACTTTTTGTATACCACAGGAGCCTTATACGTGCGTCATTATAATCCAGCCGGTATGAAATTGCAAATATAAAAGAGGGTGGAGCCGAGAACCGCCTGCAAAGGGCATGTGCAAACGCAGCCTGCAATAGGACCGGCAAGGCAGGCGCGTACAGCGGGAGACTGCTGCGGGAATGCGTGCAAAAAGGTGACAAAAAGAACCGTCCCTTTTGTCATATTGCATTGAAATCTGTTCACTGCAGATTGCACGGCAGGGCATACATCCATTGCGGCGAAGACGAAGAAAATTATACAATAATAACTGCAGAAGCAACTTGCTCTGCACTCTTTTATAACAGGCTGCGGCGTGGACCTCCTTTCGTATTCTTCAGTTATCTCCTTTTTCATGCTCCGCAGTCTGTTTTTTATTTTCTTTTTCAAATAAAACCCGCCGACAGACCGTATGGCCTGTTTTTTATAGGTTTACCAAAAACCCGCGTGCTTCTTCTCTGTGCTGCAGAGTTGAAACATGCGGGTTTTCTATTTCCGGATCTTTGGCCGATCCGGAGGTCAGGCGGTAACTGCTGCCTGCTCTTTGACCAGGTCCGCGATTTCCTTGATATTTGTATATTTGCGGCAGGTGTCGCCTGCGGCAAGGACCAGAGTCGGAGCCTGGATGATCCCCATGCGCTCGGCAAAATCAGCGCCTTCTTTTTCGTCCGCATAGAGGACTGTGTAGCCGATGCCGGCTTTTTCAAGCATCTTCTTCGCCGCGCTGCAGTTGGGGCAGGTGTGGGTGGCAACGAGGATGGCCTGCCTGCTGCCGTCCGTGCCTGCAGAGGCGGACGCTGCCGTATTCTTTGCATCCGCGGGAACTGTGCTGGTGTGTACGGGAGGCTCATTCTGGACGGCGCTTGCATCGGAGATGGTGCCGGCGGTGAAGGACTGTGCCATCAGGCGCTCCTGATTCTGCCACTCACGGGCCGCGAAGCCGTTCGTGCCCGCCATGCCGCGGATGGGCTTAGACATCTTCTTTTCGGCATAGGTGCGGCGGTTTTTAAACTCGGATACCTTGCCGTCGTTCCAGTTGCGGACGGGGCGGTAGTAGCCGGTGATGCGGGAGTAGACTTCGGCGTCCCTGCCGCAGTAAGGGCACTCGAAGTGCTTGCCGGAGATGTAGCCGTGGTCCACGCAGACCGAGTAGGTCGGGGAAAGCGTGTAGTAGGGCAGGCGGAAGTTCTCGGCGATCTTTCTGACCAGTGCGCTGGCGGCCTTCCAGTCCGGGAGCTCCTGGCCCAGGAAGCCGTGGAACACGGTGCCGGAGGTGTACATGGTCTGCATGTCGTCTTCCATCTCGAGGGCATCGAAGATATCGTCCGTGAAGCCGACGGGCAGGTGGGTACTGTTGGTGTAGTAGGGAGCACCGCCGTTCTTCTCCGCAGTGATGATCTTCGGGAACTCCTCGGTGTCGTGCTTCGCGAAGCGGT
>JAFWDM010000116.1 GCA_017513005.1 Lachnospiraceae bacterium | reverse complement strand
TAAAAGCAATAATAGCATACATAAGAAAAAACTCCTTTTTGGTTCCTTGTCTCTCCGCATCATCGTGGTTCTCCGGCGCCGCCGGCGCCCGCCGGCACCGGCGGCGGTTTCCAGCCCGGAGCCCCGTCCGTTTCCTTCACGGAACCGGACCACAGAAAAGAGTGTTGGAGAGTAGGTGACTGGGCGGCTGTAATCACGCCGCCGCTTGTGATCATCAGAATACATCGCTGTGTCTTCCCCGCCTGTCTATATACGGACAGTGCAGGAAAACACCGGTCAGCTTCTGCACATGCAGCTATTGAGTCTTTATGATTAGTCCTGCATTTTCCGGGATCAGTCCGCGATCTCGAGACCCATGGGCTCGTCCTTGAAGATCCTCTCATCCATCAGCTTCGGATAACCCTCGTCGATGATGGGCTTGAAGTCGATCTGGTCGAGAACCTGTGTCTGCAGATCCACGCCGGGTGCGATCTCGATCAGGTGCATGCCGTCTTCCTTCAGCTCGAATACTGCGCGCTCGGTGACGTACTTGACGATCCTGCCCTTCTTTGCGGCCACGGGGCCGGAGAAGGTGATCTCATTGACCTTGCTGACGAACTTGTGAAGCTTGCCTTCCTGCGTGATGGTCAGCTTGCCGTCGCCGGTCTGGATCTTGACGCCGTTGGTCATGGTGCCGCAGAAGATTGCCTTCTTGGAGTTGGAAGCAATATCCGTGAAACCGCCGCTGCCGGTGATTCTCGTTCCGAGACGGGAGACGTTGACGTTGCCGACTGCATCCGCCTCTGCAAGGCCGAGGTAGCAGATATCCAGGCCGCCGCCGTCATAGAAATCGAACTGGTAAGCTTCATCTACATAAGCCTGGGCATTGAGGGAGCCGCCGAAACGGAGGCCGCCGCCGGGGATGCCGCCGATCGGGCCGCACTCGACGGTCAGGGTCATCTCATCCGCTACGCCTTCTTCAGCCGCAACTGCGGAGACCCACTCCGGAACGCCGATGCCGAGGTTGACTGCACAGTTTTTCTTCAGTTCCATCGCTGCACGGCGGCCGATGATCTTCTTCGCATCCAGAACCTTGGGCTGAAGAGCATCAACGGGCTCTCTCTTGTTGCCTGCGTATGCGGGATTGTACTCGCAGTGCAGACTCTGCAGCTGCCTGGGATCGTCTGCAGGGATCTCAACGACATAGTCGACATAGATGCCGGGAACCTTGACAAGCTTGGGATCCAGCTGACCCGCCTGCACGACCTTCTCGACCTGGACAACAACGATACCGCCGTTGTTATGGACTGCCATAGCCTGTGCAGTACCGTCCAGAGGCGCAACCTCCTTCTCCATGGTCACATTACCCTGTTCGTCAGCGTAGGTGCCGCGGATGAAAGCGATGTCCATGGCAAGGCGGGGATAGAAGAGCTGCTCTTCGCCTTCGAGCTCGATGACCTTGCAGATGTCATCTTTGGTCTTCTCGTTCAGGCGGCCGCCGCCGTTGCGGGGATCCGCAAAAGTGCCGATGCCGACGCTGGTGATGGTTCCGACGCGGTGAGCCGCGCTGTCACGCATCATGGAAGCAAGCGCGCCCTGAGGGACGTTCCAGCCTTCGATCTTGTTCTCGTTAAGAAGCTTGCCCATGTTGGGGATCATGTTGTAGTGGCCGCCGATGACCTTCTTGACCAGACCTTCATGCGCAAAGTGATCGATGGAAGATCCATCCTGGTTGCCGGTACCTGCGACGTAAACGACGGTCAGGTCTTTCGGGCAGCCGGTCTTTGCAAAACGCTCTTCGACACCGATCTCAAGCGCTTCCGGGATGTTGCTGGCAATAAATCCTGCACAGACGACTGTATCGCCGTCCTTGACAAGCATTGCAGCTTCATCAGCAGTAATCACCTTCACCTTTGACATATACTCCTCCTTCTTTTCTAAAGTGGACCTTGGAAATAAGGTGCTGTGCGGATGTGCATGACGCATCAGATGGGCATGACACATGAATTGCAAAATGCCAAAACAAAACACGTCTTCGCACCCGCAATGTCGTGAACAGTTACAAAAAGAGTCATAGTGTTGACTGCAATTTTGTATATATTTTAGAATTGCACTGTCGTGAACACAAAGGAAATAGCTTGCACGGAATTGATTCAACTTGAATTCAATAAGAATTCCCGTGAACTGCCGTTTTCCGGCATATTCCGGTACGCATGGATCTGCCCGGACTGTCAGCTGTTTTCTTTACTATTATATACTGTTGTGGCTACACTCCGTCCGGCGGTTCTGAATTGTCGGATTTTTTAATGTATCTGCGCCCAGTCGTTTGTATATTTTCTCCTTCTGTGTTAGTATATTGATTCAAAGATTTCCCGATTATTCCACTCATTGCAACACTTGAAAGCACTTGAATGAACGGAAATGTCCTTGCAGACACACTGATTCGTTTTCTATAATAGCTTTACTACAGTATAGTCGGGATTTTGTGCAGTTTTTTCCGCTGTATGAAACGACAGACTGCATCGTTTTTCTATCAGATGCCGGGGGGCTCCTTGAAAAACAGTTTTCAGCAGCCAAGAGGAAAGCCTGCCTTTTGTTTTTGCAGGTACTAAACATGTCTGATCATCGATCAGACCTTTTCATCCGGAAAAACAGTTCCGAAAAGGAGGCGGAGGATCCCGCTTCCACTACCAGTGAAGGGAGAAGTATGTCAGATTACGGGAAAACTTTGAAGCAGCTGATCGATTTTTCCAGCGTGAAAATGTATCTGGTTGCGGAGACAGTGGGATATGATGTCTCCTACATCAGCAAATGGTGCAACAAGGGGTACCTGCCCAGTGCGAAAGCAGCCCCGAAGATCAACAGCACTCTGGCCCGGCTCCTGTCCGAGGACATCGCCGCCCACTGTGATCTGCAGGATTTTTACAGCAGATTCAGTCTGCAGCCTTCCGAGGAGGGGCTGGAAACCGTGATCCGCGCCATGCTGCAGCAGGCATATGACAGTTCATCAAAAAAAGACAGCTCCGAGAAATCACAAAAAAACGAAAACGAGGAACTTTTTCCCGCCCGGACCCTGGTCCACACAAACGAGATCAGACGCTTTTTCAGGCAGGACTTTGCAGAGTGCCTGCGTTCGGCCGGCCCCCGGGAGAAGCCCCTGACGATCCTCTGTACGCTGGACCTGTGCTTTTTCCTGGGCAAGATCATACCGGAGATCACCTTCCCCGAGGATATGGAATTTCACGTCAAGGTCGCCATCAGCGAAGAGAAGCTGTATGCAGACGACTGTGCCCTGCTTCCCAGGCTCTATTCTTTTTTGAGCATCCACAGCAGGGTCACCTTTGACATCTACAGTAACGAGAAGGTCACAGGCGCCAATATGCTCGTGGTCGAAGACCGCATGGCGGCGATCTGCTCGCTGGACAGCGAAGGGCATGTCATGTCTGTCTTCAGCGCCACGAATTCAGAGACCGTCTACCATATGCAGAGCAAGATCATGCCGCTTTTCAACAGGTCCAAGGTGCTGCTGCAGGCCAGTGACCCCATCGATTTCCACCGCAAGGGCTACCGCACGGACTTCTATTCCAAAAACTATTTCCAGATCCTGCTGTCCTGCGGCTTCGAATATCTGCTGCCGAAGGACTGCTGGGAGGCTGTCGTCGAAACCGCCCTGAAAAAATACAAGAACGAGCACATCGCGCTTCTGGTCCGCCGCCTGCAGGTCACCTGGGAGGAGATCTTCGAACACGGCAGCATCGATTTCTTCGTTCTCAAATCAGCTCTGTTCCGCTATATCGAGACCGGAGAGATCATTTTCACGGACGTCGTCCACCGCATGACACCTGCCCAGAGAAAAAGCCACCTGCACAATGTACTGGAGGTGACGCGCAGGAATCCGAACATCGTCTTTTACCTGATCGATGACGAGAAGTTCCAGCCCAAAAACCCGCTCGCCTACCTGTCCGTCTTCAATAACCGGCAGAAGGCCTTTTTAAAGAACCCCAACCGCTACCACTGCGAGAATGGGACTTATTTTTATTCGCTCCGCGACGATGACCTGATCAGGAATATGACGAAGTACTTCGATCACTTCAAGACCACGGAGTACTGCACGCGTTTCGGTTATGAAGAACTGCAGGCCTTCTACGAAAGGTATGCCTCCCTCATCAACAGAATGATCGACCTGTAGTCCTCGAAGCAGGATACGGATACGGACAGATCCGGAAATGCAGCGCGGCCGCAAAGTGCACTTCCCACTTTGCGGCCGCTCTTTTCTCTTATCTTTTCATCGCACAGAGCCCCGGGGCGTACCTTCTCTTCGTCACTGTCACGCCCTTCCGGGGGCGGAAGCCCCGGATCACTCCTCTTCGTTCTCTTCTTCCGGCCGGTTTTCCTCTCCGGCTTCTTCCGTCTCCCCTTCCTGTGCCTCCTCTTCCGCTTCCTCCTGCGCCGCACCGCCCCCGCTCTTCCAGAGCTGGTCCAGGACTTCCTGGGCATTCTCCTCTGTCACCTTAAAAATGACATTGGAGATGATCCGGCTCTCCTGATTGCCCTCCACCAGGTCCTTGGAGGCTACCGCGGCAAGATTTGCCTGCTCGTAAAAATCCATAAAAACAGATCCTGTCATCAGCTTGTTGATGATCGCCGTGCAGGTATCCTCATGTGCACCTGTACCGATCACCAGAATATCCCTGCCGACCAGCCTGTGCCGCAGCTGGACCCCATCAGCAGCAGCCTGCGCAGCCGCCTCCGTGCTGCAGAGGAAAAGCTCCGCCTCTTTTTTGTGCGTATTCAGGATCTCCTGTGTAAAAGCAGAGATCTCCTCTGCATCCTCAAGATCTGTCTCCGCGAGAATCTGAAGCTCCGACCCCAGGTCACGGACAGTCTCCTCCAGACTGCTCCTGGCTTCTTCACCTCCGCCGATCAGGACAGCGCCCACATGTCCGTCTTCATTGAAATCGATCCCCCGCTCCTGCCCGCTGCAGTCGTACAGGATCTTCATCTGACAGGCAAGCTCATCCGCATAGGTCGTTCCGATCCAGACCGCACTGATCTCTTCCGAGGCCCAGCGGGCAGTCTCTCCCTCCGGAGGTATGCAGTTCACAAATACGGCACTGGCGCCGGAATCACTGATCCGGTCCGCGAGTCCCGGGATCGCTTCGTTCTCCACCGGAGAGATGATGAGCACATTGCACCCCTGTGCAAGGCAGCCGTCGATCTCTTCCTGCTGCTTTTGCCTGTTTCCCGTAATATCCATGGACAGGATATGATCCGGAAGAAACCCGCGGGCGGCAAGCGCTTCCCGCAGCTCTCCGGCAAGACGTTCGTTATCACCGTACGAAGATCTGGACAGACAGATGCCCGCCACCGCCGTCTCCGTCGTGAGCTTCGGCTCCTCCTCCGCCGGTGCAGCCGCTGTGTCTGCCGCCAGCGCCGCCTCAGTCATATCCTCCGAGGCGGATTCGGCAGCCGGGGCCGGAGCGGCGCCGGATGCGCAGCCTGCAGCCATGACAGCGACGAGGCTGATCACTGCGAGAAAGATGGTAAACGAATGATAACCGGCTGCGCGCATAGACAGTTCCCCCCTCTGCATAAAAACAAACATAGTAATTTATTATAACAGTCATCAGATTAAAAAGCTATAGAAAACGGACCTCTGAAAACAGGAAAGGGCTGCGGCACACGCCGCAGCCCTTTCGTTCTATCATGTAATTACATCCCTTTGCAGATCATCGCTCACCGGGCAGGAACTATACCGCCTGCACAGGCGGGATCCTCCCGTTTGCCCGGATTATGCTCAGATTCCCTCAAGCGGATAGCAGACCTTGCCGGGGTTGAGGATCAGGTTGGGATCGAAGACTTTCTTGATGCCGAACATCAGATCGATCGTCCTCTCGCCCAGGCACTCGCGCAGATAGTCGATCTTGCCGCGGCCGATGCCGTGCTCGCCGGATACAAGGCCGCCAATCTCGGTAGCGCGTTTGTACAGCGTGCTGAAGTAGGTGTCAACACGTTTCTTGAATTCTTCCTCTTCGAGGTCATTGCTGCACTGATAGATGTGCAGGTTGCCGTCGCCGGCGTGGCCGAAGCTCTTGATCTCCAGACCGCACTCCTCGCCGAAGGTCTTTGCAAAGGTAAGGAACTCGGGGATCTTGTTAATCGGAACAACGACGTCGCACTCGTCCAGAAGCTTGGTCTCGGACTCGATCGCCTCGAGGAAGCTGGAACGTGCCGCCCATGCGTCTTTGATCTTGGTGGGGCTGTCAGCGACAAGGACATCGATCGCGCCTGCCTCGAGAACCAGCTCGCAGGCAGTCTCAACCTTCTCCATGACCTCATCTTCACTCTTGCCGTCGAAGGTGACGAGCAGATAAGCGCCGACTTCCTGGCCTTCCATCTCCTTCGGGAAGGTCTCCTTGCCGATGAAGCGCTCACTGGAAAGGACGATCTCTCTCTCCATGAACTCCAGAGCCTGCGGATCAAGCTGTGCCATCTTGATCTTCGGAACGGTAGAGATCGCGGTCTCCAGATCCTCGAACGGGATGATCAGGGAGACGACTGCCTTCGGAGCAGGGATGATCTTGAGGGTGAGCTCGGTGATGATACCCAGGGTACCTTCGGAGCCGACCATGAGGTTCAGCAGGCTGTAGCCTGTGGAGGTCTTGCTGACCTTCGCGCCGAAATCGACGACATCGCCGTTTGCCAGGACGACTTTCATCGCACGGACATAATCACGGGTCGCGCCGTATTTGACGGCACGCATACCGCCGGCATTGGTGTTGACATTACCGCCGAGACATGCGAACTTCTCACCGGGATCCGGGGGATACAGGAGGCCCTGCCTGACGCAGTCCTCTGCCAGGTCGTTGAGCAGGACGCCGGGCTGTACACGGACGATCATGTTCTCGAGATCATACTCGATAATCTGGTTCATCTTCTGTGTGTCGATCATGACACCGCCGAGAACTGCGACACTGGCGCCGACCAGGCCTGTGCCCGCGCCGCGGGGGGTGACCGGGATCAGATTGTCGTTGCAGATCTTCATGACTGCGGAGACTTCCTCCGTGGTCAGGGGCTGGATGAGCACATCGGGCATCCTCTTGCCGTAGATCGGCATCTCATCACGCATGTAATCGGGATTGATGTCATCACCGGTAAAAACATGATCCGGTGCAGCAGCTTTGAGCTGCTCCAGAATTTCGGGTGTTACCTGATTGTATTGAGCCATTAATCTTTGCCTCCTTTGAATTGAAGAACAACCGGCTGCCCTGCAAGTCCGGCGGACTTCAGGCAACAGCCTGGACAGGTCAACAGTTGTCTAAGATATAGTTAACGTCAGAAGCGGTCCCTTCTGCAGGCCGATCAGCCCGACCATCAGGACTGCCTCCTCGACGATCAGCATCAGAGAAACGACGGCAAGCATCCTGCCTCTCCCCAAAACAATGCCGCTATATCTCCCCAGATACGACAACTTAAAAGTTTCACGGATATTATAATCCAAAAAATGCACAAATACAATCAGGAGTTCAAGGTTTACGATTATTAATAATGCACGAAATTGAATTCAAATAAGGTTCAATTTCTGTCAATTCCGCTGTCACTGTGCAGGGGCGGACGCCCGTTTCTTTTTGTCCCGGAATCCTGCCGTGGTGCGCAGGATCAGTCCGTCAAAGATCATGTACATGGCGGGCATCAGGAAGATGACCGAGGCCATGCTGACCAGGGCACCGCGCGCCAGCAGCGTACAGATGGAGCCGATCATGTCCACGCGGGAATAGACGGAGACGCCGAACGTCGCCACAAAGAAGCTGCATCCGCTCGTCAGGATCGACAGGATACAGGTCCTGAGGGCGGTGGAGACGGCTTCCTTCTTCTCCCTGCCGGCCATGCGCTCGTTCAGATAGCGGTTCGTCATCAGGATCGCATAATC
>JAFWDM010000115.1 GCA_017513005.1 Lachnospiraceae bacterium | reverse complement strand
CTTCGGCTGTTTGTGCAACTTGACGAGACGCAGAGCTTTTACGATACTTTTGACCCTTACATCATAATAGTCAGAGACAATGTAAAAAAACAGGAGGTCATCAAGATGGACCCGGATAAAAAAACAGATTACGGAATGCTCCATGAGCAGGCTGCGTCGCTGATCGAAAGTGAGTGCTGGTATGTCCCGGCACTCTCCAATATTTCCGCCCTGCTGTACCAGTCCCTGGAAGGAATCAACTGGGCCGGCTTTTACCTGATGGACCGCGGCAGTCTGGTTCTGGGTCCTTTTCAGGGCAGGGTGGCCTGTATACGGATCGAACCCGGAAGGGGTGTCTGCGGGACGGCCGTCAGTACAGGTCTGATCCAGCGCGTGCCGGACGTCCATGCCTTTCCCGGACACATTGCCTGCGACGCGGCTTCCCGCTCCGAGATCGTCCTGCCGATCCGGCGGGGCGGAAGTCACCCGGACGGGACCGGTGAGGAGAAGGGCAGAGAAAACGCTGTGGGGAGCGGCCCGGAAAAGGGCACAGAAAACGCAGCACAGATCGTCGGCGTGCTCGATATCGACAGCCCGGAAGCGGACCGTTTTTCAGAGGAGGACGAAGCCGGTCTTGCAGCCCTCGCGGACCTGATCGGGAGAGAAGTCGATTTCACCGGCCTCAGGGACTGACCGCGTGCGGATCCGGCTTTCCGGTGCCTTCCTCAGGAACCGACGATGGAACCAGGCCCTTTTTCGCCGGCATGGATCGATCCCGCAAAACCATGGACAGCAATGGAATACAAAATCATTCCTTGTTCTATGCGTGCGATTCCTGTATAATTTGCCTATACAGAAATTGCACGCTTTTTGCACGTTAAAAGGATGACATACAGAGCACAGCATATCCATGAGAGTGCATGCTGCAGCCCGATCCGGGTACGCTCTTTTTACTTTTTTATAAGGAGAAACATCCGTGGCAGTGACAGTACAGCAGATCGCAGATGCGGCAGGGGTCTCCCGGGGGACGGTGGACCGGGCGCTCAACAACCGCGGCAGGGTCAATCCGGAGGTCGCAGAGAAGATCCGCCGGATGGCGGCAGACCTCGGCTATGTGAAAAAGCCCAGAAAAAATCACGAGAAGAGAAAAACCTGCAGGATCGGAATCGTGACTCAGCTTGCGGGGGCCTCCTTCATGATGGAGATCAACCGCGGCATCCGGGAAGCGGCGCAGGAGTTGGCAGACCGCGGCGTGGAGGTGGTCCTGAAAGAGGGATTTTCCGTGGATGAAAAGGAACAGCTGGATGCCATCCGCGAACTGGAGGAGTCCGGGATCGACGGGCTCGCGATCATGCCGGTCGACTGTGAGGGCGTTCGCGAAAAGATGAATGAACTCGTGGACAGGGCAGGCATCCCGGTCGTGACATTCAACTCGGACATCGTAGGCACCAGGCGCAGCTGTTTTGTGGGAATGGACAATGTAAAGAGCGGGCGCACGGCAGCCGGTCTGATGAAGGTGCTGACAGGCGGCAGAGGGAAGGTCCTGGTGATCACAGGGTATTTCATGAATCACGTCAGTTCTTCGCGCGTCGCCGGTTTTGTCGAAGAGATCAAGGCATCCTGTCCGGAGATCGAAGTCGTCGGCGTGCGCAGCAGCTTTGACGACGCGGACGAAGTGGAGAAGATCGTCCTGCATACCATGGAGACGATCCCGGATCTGGACGGGATCCTTCTGGTCTCCGGCGGACAGACCGGGATCCGGAAGGCATTTGACGCCCTGCAGCTGAAAAAGCGCCCCTCAGTCGTCATCTACGACCAGACACCGAAAAATGAGCGGGCTCTGCAGGAGGATACCGTGGACTTTCTGATCGACCAGAACGGATATGTGCAGGGATACAGGCCTCCTCATATCCTTGCGGACCTTCTGATCAAAGAGACCCCTCCCGCGCAGGAACTGTTTCTCACGGATATCATCATCCGGACGAAATATAATCTGTAGGATTCTGCAGCCTGTGCGTGCAGAGATACAACCTCCTGTATTTTCTACGGCTTTGGCCTGGCAGCCTGACAAAAAGCACGCAACTGCACGCGGCCCGCACATGCCGAATATCGGCAGCTTTTTCCGGTAAAAACCGTGAAAATCGCAAAGAGTTCTTATAAAAGCCCGCTCTGTGTACAGAGCGGGCTTTTATAATGAAAAAATGCACAATTTCCAAGGGGCGAAATTGTGCATAACAGAGAAAGTGTCAAAAGCATGGAAAAACCGCTTGCACGCTTCGCAGGTGCGTGCTAACCTAAAAGCACAAAGAGACAGGCGATAAAGCACGCATAAATGCACGCACATAAATTCTGCTTACACAGGTTGCCGGCAGTCCCTTACAACTTCCAATAGTATGCAATGAGTTTTCATTACTTTTCATCCATTTTAATCAAAAAGAAAGAGAGGGGTAAAGATGTCCAAGTTAAATGAGATGGTCACAACGTTTCCGCAGACCGAGTTCTGGAATGATTCCTGCAGCTGCAAGGAGCTGGCTTACGCGATCGAGAACGGCGGCTCCGGCGCAACCACGAATCCTGTTATCGTCGGCAACGTTCTGAAGAAAGAGCTCCCTGAGTGGGAAGACACCATCAAGCAGGTTATCGCGGACAATCCCACCTGGACAGAGGATGATGTCGCATGGGACATCATCGGCAAGCTCGGCACAAAGGCTTCCAAGCTCCTTCTGCCCATGTTTGAAGAGACCCACGGCCAGAAGGGCCGCATTTCTTTCCAGACCAATGCCAAGTACTATCAGAACAAGGATCTGATGGTCGAGCAGGCCTGCAAGCTCGCCGCGCTGGTTCCCAACAGCCAGATCAAGGCGCCCGCCAGCAAGGCCGGCATCGAGGCTTTCGAGGAACTGACCTACCGCGGTGTTTCCATCAACGCGACTGTTTCCTTCACCTGTGCACAGGCAGTGGCAGTCGGTGAGGCAGTTGAGCGCGGTCTCAAGAGAAGGGAAGCCGAGGGCAAGGACACTTCCTGGATGCACCCCGTCTGCACCATCATGATCGGCCGCACCGATGACTATCTCAAGAACGTCAACAAGGCCAGCGATATGTGCATCCCTCCCGAGGCTCTGGATCTCGCAGGTGTCGCAGTCATGAAGAACGCCTACAGGATCTACAAGGAGAGAGGCTTCCGCACCAAGCTCCTGACCGCAGCCTACAGGAACTATCACCACTGGTTCGACTTCCTCGGCGGCGACATCGTCATGACCATCACCTCCGACTGGCAGAGGAAGTTCGCGAATGCGGACTGGGTAAAGATGGAGAGCAACATCGACAAGCCCGTCGACGAGCAGTATCTGAACCTCCTCAAGCAGATGCCTGAGTTCATCCAGGCCTATGAGCCCGACGGACTCAAGCCCGAAGAGTTCCAGCACTATGGTGCTTTCAAGGCGACCATGAACCAGTTCCTGGGCGGCTATGACAGCCTGGTTCAGCTGATCAGAAGCTACATGATCGTGTAATTAAGGGCAATCAAGTGTAATCAAGAGCAATCAAGAGCAATCAAAAACAGTTGCCCGATAACTGTCCTGTTCATTCTTTATCGCGCAATACCCGTGACTTCGGTCGCGTGACATGCGCACAAAACAGGAAAAATCGCTGCGAGTCTTGATCAGGTGCCTGCGGATGTCAGGAAAAATCCGCAGGCATTTTTCGAAAAAGCAAGAAAGGTAAGATCATGGAAAAAACAGTAAGGCTTACGACCGCACAGGCGATCGTGCGTTTTTTGGATAACCAGTATGTCTCCATGGACGGAGAAGAGAACAAGTTCGTCGAGGCGTTCTTCACGATCTTCGGCCATGGTATCGCCGTAGGACTGGGCGAAGCCCTCGATTCCAATCCCGGCAGCATCCGCGTGATGCAGGGCCGCAATGAGCAGGGTATGTGCCACGCCGCGATCGCCTATGCGAAGCAGAGCGACCGCAAAAAGATCATCCCCTGCGCTTCTTCCGTAGGCCCCGGCTCTGCCAACATGGTAGTCGGCTGCGCTACCGCGACCGTCAACAACATTCCCCTGCTGGTCTTCCCGGCGGATACCTTTGCCTCCAGGCAGCCCGACCCCGTGCTGCAGCAGCTGGAGCAGTCCAACAGCCTCGCGACCACGACCAACGACGCTTTCAAGCCCGTCGTCAAGTACTGGGACCGCATCCAGAGGCCCGAGCAGATCATGAGCGCCCTGGTCAATGCCATGCGCGTCCTCACGGATCCCGCCGAGACCGGCGCTGTCGCCATCGGCCTTCCGCAGGACGTCGAGGGCGAGTTCTATGACTACCCCGAATCTTTCTTCAACAAGCGCGTCCACCGCATCACCCGTCCTGTCGCCGTACAGGAGGAGCTCGAGGATGTGGCGGCCGAGATCATGGCCTCCAAAAAGCCCATGATCATCGTCGGCGGCGGCGTGCGTTATTCTCTGGCCGGCGAAGCGGTCGAGAAGTTCTGCGAGGAGTTCGGCATCCCCTTCGGCGAGACCCAGGGAGGAAAGAGCGCCTGCAGGTCCAGCCACCCCTACTGCCTGGGCGGCATCGGCGTGACCGGCACTTCCGCTTCCAACAAGATCGCAAAGAATGCGGACTGCATCATCTCCATCGGTACCAGGATGTCCGATTTCACCACGAGCTCCAAGTGGCTCTTCCAGGGTGAGAACGTCCGCTTTGTCTCCATCAACAACAGCCGCTTCCACGCCTACAAGTATGACGCCGTCAAGGCTGTCGGCGATGCGAAGGTCACCGTGGAGGCTCTCGCACAGATCCTCCGTGCAAAGGGCTACAAGAGCGCCTACACCAATGAGATCGCGGATGCGAAGGCGGAGTGGGATGCAGAGCTGGAGCGCCTGGGCGGCATCGTCTGCACCGGCGAGGACTTCGAGCCCATCATCACGGCCCGCGACCCCAGGACTGTTCCGGAGTTCTACCGCATGTACGGCACATCCCTGACCCAGACTGCAGCCCTGGCAACCATCAATGCCCTCATGGGCCCCAACGACACCGTTATCACAGCCGGCGGCTCCCTTCCCAGCGACCTGCAGCGCGTCTGGAAGACCGACAAGCGCGGCGGCTACCACGTCGAATACGGCTACAGCTGCATGGGCTATGAGATCGGTGCCTCCCTCGGCGTCAAGATGGCTGAGCCTGACAACGAAGAGTATACCGTCGTCGGCGATTCCGGCTTCCAGATGCTCAACAGCGAGCTCGGCACCATCATGCAGGAGCGCCGCAAGACCAACATCCTGGTCTTCGACAACTGCGGTTTCGGCTGCATCAACAACCTGGAGATGACCCACGGGATCGGCTCCCTCGCGACCGAGTTCCGTTACACCGACGGCAAAAAGCCCTGCGGCGACCTGATCAGGACCGACTACACCAAGATCGGCGAAGCCTACGGCATGAAGACCTATCTCTGCAAGAGCGTCGAAGAACTTCGCGATGCCCTCATCGATTCCAAAAAGCAGACCGTGGCCTGCCTGTTCGACCTCAAGGTCGTCCCGAAGACCATGACAGACGGCTACGACGCATGGTGGAACGTCGGCATGGCGATGGTCTCCGAGAGCGCAAGCGTCCGTGAGGCGGCCGAGGATGTCCTCAAGCACAGAGCCGAAGCCAGGAAGTATTGATAAAAGGCCCTGAGACCGACCAATGTACCGGGGGCGGAGCCCCCGGTGCACACAGGAAAAGACGCACAGGAAAAGACGCACAGGAAAAGACAGACAGGAAAAGAGGATTCATTGAAAATGGAAGAAAAAAAGCTTTTCGGGTATCCCACCTTTGATGAAAACGGCGAGGAGATCCTTTCCACCTATGACAATGCCTACCGCGACATGCTGATGGACGTCCGCGTCTACCGCATGGCGGCCGGCGCAGAGAGAGAGTTCTGCAGAGCGGGCGAGGAGATCGCCATCCTCCTGCTCTCCGGTGAAGTCACCTTCACTTGGCCTGACGGCGAGAAGACTGTCTCCAGAAAAGATGTCTTCACAGAGGGCCCCTGGGCCCTGCATGTGGCAGGCGGCGTCAAGGCCTGCGTCAAGGCTGTGAAGGACACCGAGATCCTCGTCCAGTGCACACAGAACGACAAGACTTTCGCGTCCCACCTCTATGCCCCGGAAGAGGCCCCCTGGAAATACTCCGGCGCCAAAGGAAAGTTCGGCGACACCGCCAACCGTCAGGTCAACACCATCTTTGACCACGACATCTGCCCCGAGTCCAACATGGTCCTGGGCGAAGTCCTGAATGACCGCGGCAACTGGTCCGGCTATCTGCCCCACAGACATCCCCAGCCCGAACTCTACTATTTCAAATTTGACCGCCCGGAGGGATTCGGCGCCAGCTTCGTCGGCGACGACGTCTTCAAGAGCGTGGACAACAGCTTCTCCGCGATCCCCGGCGGCAGACTCCATCCCCAGTCGGCAGCCCCCGGCTTCCTGATGTATACCTGCTGGATGATCCGCCATCTGCCCGGCAACCCCTGGCTGCAGACCGACCGCTGCGAGGACGATGCCTATGTTTGGCTCCACGACGCCACGATCGTGAATCAGCCCTGGTGACAAAGGGGGTGACAAAGGGGACGGTTCTTTTTGTCACATAGATTTTATCGCAGGGATTTTTACCGCATGGTTTTGGCATATAGATTTTGCCGCAGGGATTTTTGCCGCATAGGTCTTTGGCACATAGATTTTGCCGCATGGATCGCGGCAGAACGGGGCAGAACCTGATCGTGCCGCAGACCTTGAAACCGTTCTTTATTGCTGTCAAGAATCAATGCATCAAGAAATGATATAACTGTTAAGAGTCAATGCATTAAGAAATGGTATAACTGTTAAGGATCAATGCATCAAGAAATGGTATAACTGTTAAGGATCAATGCATTAAGAAATGGTATAACTGTTAAGAATCAATGCATCAAGAAATGATAAAGGAGAAAAAATGGCTACTCTGAACAAGGAAAAGGTGAAACTGGGAATCGCTCCGATCGGCTGGACCAACGATGATATGCCCGAGCTCGGAAAGGAGAATACCTTCCAGCAGACAATCAGTGAGATGGCCCTCGCAGGCTTCAAGGGAAGCGAAGTGGGCAGCCACTATCCCACCGACAAATATGAACTGAAAAAGGCACTTGACCTCCGCGGCATGGTCATCTGCAACCAGTGGTTCTCCTCCTTCCTGCTGACACAGCCCTATGAGGAAGTCGAGAAGGCATTCGTCAAGCAGTGCGATTTCCTGCACTATGTCGGCGCCCGCGTGATCGGCGCTTCCGAGCAGAGCTACAGCATCCAGGGCAAGGACCAGCCCATCCTCGAGGGCAAGTATGTCATGAACGACGAGGAGTGGAAGATCCTCACCGACGGCCTGAGCAGACTCGGCAAGGTCGCGAAGGACATGGATATGACCCTGACCTTCCATCACCACATGGGCACTGTTGTCCAGACAGAGGAAGAGATCGACCGCTTCATGGATATGGTGGATCCCGACTCCGTCTTCCTGCTCTTCGACAGCGGCCACTGCAGCTATGCCGACATTGACCCCGTCAAGGTCCTGGGCAAGTACATCGACCGCACCCGCCACATCCACCTCAAGGACCTCCGCCGCAGTGTCGTAGCCGAGGCCCGCGCCAACAAGTGGAGCTTCCTGGAGGGCGTCCGCAAGGGCACCTTCACTGTTCCCGGCGACGGCGACGTCGATTTTGAGCCAATCTTCAAGATCATCCAGGATGCGGATTATCAGGGATGGGTCGTGGTCGAGGCAGAGCAGGATCCCGCCCTCGCAAATCCCTTCGAGTATGCCCTCAAGGCAAGGAAATATATCGCAGAGCACACCGGCCTTTGATGAAACAGGCGGTCGGATATAGAAAGGAAAAAATCATGGCAAGAAATTTTGTGATTCCTTCTCAGATCTTTACAGGTGTGAATTCCCTGATGGAAGCCGCCCCCGTGGTGTGTGCCCTCGGCAAAAAAGCGCTTGTCGTCACAGACCCCTTCATGATCCAGTTCGGCAACTGCCAGAAGGTGGAGGATATGCTCAAGAGCCAGAATGCGGCTTATGCGGTCTTTTCCGATATCACCGGCGAGCCCACCGACAAGATGGTCGAGGCAGGTCTCAAGATGTACCAGGACGAAGGCTGTGATTACATGATCGCGCTCGGCGGCGGCAGCTGCATCGACACCATGAAGGCGATCGCGGTCGTCGCTTCCGGCGGCGGAAAGATCGCAGACTACATGGGCAAGCCTCTGGATATGGAGGTCGCTCCCATGGTCGCTATCCCCACAACGGCCGGCACCGGCTCCGAGGCGACCCAGACCACGATCATCGCGGATACAGAGAAGCAGGTCAAGATGAACATGATCGGCAAGAGCATTGTCCCTCCTGTCGCTGTCGTAGATCCCCAGTTCACGCTGACCGCGCCCGCCAAGGTCACGGCCAACACCGGTCTGGATGCCCTCTGCCACTGCATGGAAGGCTACACCTCCAGGAAGGCCCAGCCCCTGTCCGATACCTTCGGACTTTCCGCAGTCAAGCGCATCGTGGATAACCTTCCTTCCTGCTTCCACGACGGCAAAGATATGGAAGCCAGGACCCAGATGTCCATCGCTGCCCTCGAGGCCGGCATCTGCTTCACCAACTCCTCCACGACCCTGATCCACGGCATGAGCCGCCCGATCGGCGCCCTCTTCCATGTCCCGCACGGAACAGCCAATTCCATGCTGATCAAGGTCTGCCTGCCCTTTATGGTGCCCGGCACCTACGAGCGCTTCGGAACCCTCGGCAGAACCATCGGCGTCGCGACTGCAGCGGATGATGACAAGACCGCAGCCCTGGCTTTCCAGGCCAAGGTCCTCTCCCTCGTCGACGAGATGGAGATCCCTACGCTCGAAGAATTCGGCGTAGACAGAGAGAAATTCTTCGCCGCGATCGATAAGATGGCAGACGATGCCCTCGCCAGCGGCAGCCCGCAGACCACCCAGCGCATTGCGACCAAGGAAGAGATCGTCGCGATGTACAAGGCACTCTGGGACTGAGCCGGGTTCAGCCTGTAAAGGCTTTCCCTGAAGACCTGTTCAGAAAATGAGAAGGTCTGTAAAAAAGGGATCCGGACCTGGATATGAAAGAAGGTCTGTAAAAAAGGGATCCGGACCTGAATATGAAAGAAGGCCTGTACAGGGAGCAGGGGCTGCAAATGAAAAAGACCTGCAAATGAAAAAAACTGTATTTGAAAAGAAGGCCTGTGTATGAAATGAAGCAAAAAGGAACCGCCCGCGGGCGGTTCCTTTTTCGCTGTTTTCGCTTTTTCGCTGTTTTCGCTTTTTCGCTTTTTCAGCGCTTTCTTTCAGCCGGCATGCGCCGGGAGTGCCCGTGCACCGGGAAAAATGGTGCAACTCAAAGACGCCCTGCTGCATTTACAGGAGTTCGCTCAGCTTCTTTCCATAGAAGAAATCGTGTACCATCCGGTCATATTCCTCCCACATGGGCAGCGTCTGGCATCCCGCGGCGCGGGGGCATTCACCGGCATTTTCCGCCAGGCAGGCGACCGCGGTCATGGCTGCCGTCTCTGTCTGGTCCAGGATCTCTCCGACGGAGTAGTCCGCCGGCTTTTTGCAGAGCTTATACCCGCCGCCCTTTCCGCTGGCACCGCTCACAAGTCCTCCCTTCACCAGGTCCTTTACGATGATCTCCAGGTATTTCTTGGAGATACCCTGCCGTTCCGCCACATCTTTTAAGGGGATGTATTTCCCGTCGTCATGTTCCGCCAGGTCGATCATGACGCGAAGCGCGTAGCGCCCTTTTGTAGAGATCACAGCATTCTCTCCTTTCTTCCTATCAGCTCTTTTTATTTGTTTCTTCCTATCAGCTCTTTTTACTTGTTCTTTCCCATTATTTCTTTCTATTATCCCTTTTTTATTTGTAACTGTTCAGCACCCCCATATTGCAGGTGCTTTGCACCTGCAATCCCGGGCTGACAGAGGCGCTGCGCGCCGACAGACCGTTTACGGTCTGTTGTCGCCCCGCAGGGATGTTATCATGCATTGCGAAGTATACATGTCGTGCAATGCGCCGGACCAGAATCTATCTTTTACCCTATTATAACGTGGGTGAATGGGTAAAGCAAGAAAAATAGTTGCCATAAACCTATTGACATAGTAGGTTAAAGGCTATATAATCACGAAAGTTGCAGAAGAAAACAGTTGCAGAAGAAAACAGTCGCAGAAGATAAGGTGCAGATGAGAAAGATCGTATGCACGGGTTCCGGAAAAGGAACCGGTTGAATCAAAAAATCGGGCTTATATAAAAATAAAATGTGGCAGGAGGTAGCTATGAAGATCTATGCAGACAATGCAGCGACCACAAAAATGAGCAGGACGGCCATCGACGCCATGATCCCCTACATGGAGGAGATCTACGGAAATCCGTCGAGCCTGTATGAGATCGGCCAGCGCGCAAAGGAGGCGCTGGAAGAGGCGCGCACGGAGGTGGCGGCTGCGATCAATGCAGAGCCGAGGGAGATCTATTTTACCTCCGGAGGGAGCGAGGCGGACAACCAGGCTCTGCGCTCGGCGGCGGAGATCGGAAAGAGAAAGGGCATAAAGCACATCATTTCCACGGCCTTTGAGCACCATGCCATCCTGCACACGCTGAATCGTCTGGAGAAGGAGGGCTTTGAGATCACCCTGCTGCCGGTCCACGAGGACGGCCTCGTCGTTCCGCAGGAGCTGGAAGCCGCGATCCGCGAGGACACCTGCCTCGTGACGATCATGACCGCCAACAACGAGATCGGCACCATCCAGCCGATCGCGGAGATCGGCGCCATCTGTAAAAAGCACGGCGTGCTCTTCCACACGGACGCCGTGCAGGCCGTAGGCCACCTTCCGACCGACGTCAAAGCGTCACAGATCGATATGCTCTCCGCTTCCGCCCATAAATTCCACGGCCCCAAGGGCACGGGCTTTTTGTACGTGCGCAGGGGAGTCCCGCTCACGAACCTGATCGAGGGAGGCGCCCAGGAGAAGGGCAAGCGCGCCGGAACGGAGAATATCCCCGGCATCATGTCCATGACGGCGGCCCTGAAAGAGGCCGTCGCGGGAATCGAAAAGAACAGTGCCCACCAGGCAGCGCTCCGCGACAGACTGATCGCGGGACTCAAAGAGATCCCTCACTCCGCGCTGAACGGCGACGCGGTAAAGCGCCTTCCCGGCAATGTCAACTTCTGCTTTGAGGGCATTGAGGGCGAGTCCCTCCTGCTCCTTCTGGACGACAAGGGCATCAGCGCATCCTCGGGAAGCGCCTGCACCTCCGGCTCCCTCGATCCCAGCCATGTGCTGCTGGCCATCGGCCGCGTCCACGACGTCGCCCACGGCTCCCTGCGCCTGAGCCTCGGAGAGGAGATCACGGAGGAGGAAGTGGACTACATCATTCAGTCCGTCAGGGAGGTCGTCGAGTACCTGCGCAGCTTCTCCCCCGTCTGGAGAGACCTGGTGAATGGCAAGACTCCTTTCCTTCTTCCTTAAAAGCTGAAAAGTACGAGGAACCTGACCAGCCCCGGGAATGCCGGGGACTGCAAAAATAGAAAGAAGGACCGGGAGTAACCCCGGGATACATGTGAAAAAACGTAAACCCGGGCCCTTCCCGGCAGATTCTGAAATAAGACCAGGAAGAAATCAGAGCAGTAGGAAATCAGAGCAGTAAGAGATAAAACAGGAAGAAATCAGAGCAGTAAGAAATAAAAACAGCAAGAAATAAAAGCAGGAAGAAATAAGACCTGAAAGAAATGGGACCAGGAAAAGATGGAGGTAAATCATGGCACTGTACAGTGAAAAAGTAATGGATCATTTCCGTAATCCCCGCAACGTCGGCGTCATCGAGGACGCGAACGCGATCGGCGAAGTCGGCAACGCCAAGTGCGGCGATATTATGAAGATGTACCTCAAGATCGAGGACGACATCGTCGAGGACGTGAAGTTTGAGACTTTCGGCTGTGGCAGCGCGATCGCCTCCAGCTCGATGGCCACCGAACTCATCAAGGGCAAGCCCCTGAGCGAGGCCATGAACCTGACCAACAAGGCGGTGACCGAGGCCCTCGACGGGCTTCCGGCCTACAAACTCCACTGCAGCGTGCTGGCGGAAGAGGCGATCCAGTCCGCGCTGGAGGACTACTATACAAAGTACCCGGAGAAGAGGCCTGCGGACTTTGCCTTCAAGCCGACAGAAGATCCCCACGAGATCGGGGAGGCCGAAGAAGAGTAACGCGAATAGGAGAAGGAGAAAATAATGAGCGATTATAGATTTGAGACCCTTCAGCTGCACGTGGGCCAGGAGCAGGCGGATCCGGCGACGGATTCCCGCGCGGTCCCGATCTACCAGACGACTTCCTATGTGTTCCACAACAGTCAGCACGCGGCGGACCGCTTCGGTCTGGCAGATCCCGGCAACATCTACGGGCGTCTGACAAACTCCACCCAGGAGGTCCTGGAGAAGAGGCTGGCTGCCCTCGAAGGCGGAAGCGCCGCGCTCGCAGTCGCTTCCGGCGCGGCGGCGATCACCTACACCATCCAGGCTCTGGCGGCCGACGGAGGCCACATCGTTGCGCAGAAGACGATCTACGGCGGGAGCTTCAACCTGCTCTCCCATACACTCCCCCAGTTCGGCATCACGACTACCTTCGTGGATGCCCATAACCTCGCGGAAGTGGAGGCTGCCATTCAGGACAACACGAGGGCCGTTTATCTGGAGACCCTCGGCAACCCCAACAGCGACATTCCGGACATCGAAGCCATCGCGCAGATCGCCCACAGGCACGGCCTGCCGCTCGTCATCGACAACACCTTCGGCACCCCCTTCCTGATCCGGCCGATCGAGTACGGGGCGGACATCGTCGTGCACTCCGCGACCAAATTCATCGGCGGCCATGGCACGACCCTGGGCGGCATCATCGTCGAGTCCGGAAAATTCGATTATAAGGCGAGCGGAAAATACCCCCAGATCGCGGATCCCAACCCCAGCTACCACGGCATCTCCTTCTACGATGCGGTCGGTCCCGCGGCGTTTGTGACCTACATCCGTGCGATCCTTCTTCGCGACACGGGCGCAGCGATCTCCCCCTTCAACGCCTTTCTTCTCCTGCAGGGCGTCGAGACATTGTCCCTGCGCCTGGAGAGGCATGCGGAGAACACGAAGAAGGTCGTGGACTTCCTGAGCACCCATCCCCTGGTGGAAAAGGTCAACCACCCCGCTCTGCCCGACCACCCCGACCACGACCTGTACGAGAAGTATTTCCCGAACGGAGGCGCCTCCATTTTTACCTTTGAGATCAAAGGCGGACAGGCGGAAGCCTGGAAATTCATCGACGCCCTCGAGATCTTCTCCCTCCTGGCCAATGTGGCGGATGTCAAGAGCCTTGTGATCCATCCCGCCACCACGACCCATTCCCAGCTCTCCGGCGAAGAGCTTCTGGACCAGGGCATCAGGCCCAATACGATCCGGCTCTCCATCGGTACGGAGCACATAGACGACATCATCGGAGACCTGGAAAAGGACTTTGCGGCACTGCAGTGATACACCGTTACGTTACTGTCCACGCCCCCTTGAAGGGCGTGGACATGTAACGTTGCGCGCGGCGATTCCAATACGCTATGCGTGCGCCGCGCGCCGTCGCACTCGGGTTTTTCGCGAAAAAGCCGCGAAAAACACCTCGAGGCTTCAGGCGGACCTGAACTGTAACACGTTACAGTATTTCATGCCGTTAAAAAAGGGCTTTGTTGTTTCGGCGGGCAGGATGGCGTATAATGTGATTTGCCGCAGCCCCTGCATTCGTCAGGCGGGAGGCTGGCGTAGAATGTGATTCGTTGCAGCCCCCTGCGCATACTCTGCAGGCGGGGGCATTACAACCAGAACAATAAGACAACCAGAATAATAAGGAGACAGAACATGGCAAATATTTATAAAGGAACACTGGGACTGATCGGCAATACACCCCTCGTAGAGGTCGTGAATATAGAAAAGGAACTGGGGCTGGAGGCCACCGTCCTCGTAAAGCTGGAATATTTTAACCCCGCGGGCAGCGTCAAGGACAGGATCGCCAAGGCGATGATCGAGGACGCGGAGGCGAAGGGCCTTCTGAAGGAAGGCTCCGTCATCATCGAGCCCACCTCCGGCAACACCGGGATCGGCCTCGCCTCCATCGCGGCGGCCAAGGGCTACAGGATCATCCTGACCATGCCCGAGACCATGAGCGTGGAGCGCAGGAACATCCTCAAGGCCTACGGCGCGGAGATCGTCCTCACCGAGGGAGCGAAGGGCATGAAGGGCGCCATCGCAAAGGCGGAGGAGCTGGCGGCAAAGATCCCCGGAAGCTTTATTCCCGGACAGTTCGT
>JAFWDM010000114.1 GCA_017513005.1 Lachnospiraceae bacterium | reverse complement strand
GGCAATGCCCTTTCAGCACGGGAACATTGATCAGGAAACCGATCCGGTCTACGACGTCCGTGACATCCATCTTCATGCCGCCGCAGTCCACACTGCGCCAGCTCTCCAGCTGCGTGTCCACAAAGGGCACGCCGTAGCGCTCGCTCAGCGCCCCGTATCCGCAGTACTCAATGGCCTCAGCCGTCTTATCACCGACCCAGGAACCTTCCGCCATGATGATGTTTCGGAACCCGTGCCCCTGCAGATATTCGATGATGCCTGCCACCACCTCGGTGTGGGTCGTCCCGCCGTACTCCGCCGGGGACGGTACAACGAGGTTGGGCTTGATGCCGATCACAGTCTGACGGTCACCGATAAGTGCAGCCAGCTCCGTCTGTTCCAGGAGACGCACTGTCATATCCTTATAGTCGGTACCGTATATTTTCCAGATCTCGTTTCTTTGGATCATAATTGCTGTCTCTGTGCTGTTCCGCCTGTATCTTCCCCGGCTTTGTCCGGGTGTCTTTATACTCTTCCGTCAGTTGCTTTTTTACGGCTTCTTTCCTCAATCCCAGTAGCCGATCGATTCCAGGACCGCGATATGCCCGTCCTTCCCGACCAGCAATGTCATGATGTCTCCCGGGGCAAAGCCGCTGATGCTGTAGGGATCATCCGTGAATTCGCCATATGCGGGGTGATCCAGATACCGCTCCAGCCAGGTCATCGCGTCACACCCGTCATCATAGCAGGGGATCCCTTCGACCAGTACGGTATTGTCATCAAAACGGTACTTCGCGCCGTCGGCATTGTTCGTGATCTCATAATACCCGTCCTTCAGAGAGAAATTATCCTGTGTCTGCGGGTTGATATTGACCCTGGTCAGGCCGTCCGGACGGTGCTCCGTATCCGGGATCTCAAAGAGATTCTCGTAATAGTCGGCGCCTGCTATGCTGTAAACGCGGCAGATAAAGCCAAGGCCGCGGTCCTGTGTGATATAGACCGGCAGGGACGCATTGATGTTGTCCTTGGACAGCGTTTTTTCCCTGATGCTCTGCATTTCTTCACTCACACTCTTGTCGAACCAGTCCGGATCAAAGTCGACGGCCGGTTCCACTGCGTCGTGAGCCGCCTCCACAAAGCTTTCCGGCGTCAGGCCAAACAGTGCGGTCACATCGGCATTGTCTGCCTCTGTACCGTCCTGCCGGAGGTTCCAGCAGCGGTAAAGCGTATAATCACCTTCCATATAGATCCGGACCATGACCGAGGTGATCCCGTTCCAGACTACGCAGGAATACCCGGCCTCGAATACGTCCAGGCTGAGTTTTTCCCTGACCGCCTGCAGCTGGCTGTCGATATAGTCTTTCCTCAGCTCTTCGATCTCGGCATTGATCTTCCGGATATCTTCGGTATCGGGTCCCGTGATCTCAGGCAGGCGGTAGCTGTAATAATAGTAATTGCCGACACTGTCCTCATAACTGCCCTGTTCCGAGAGCAGGTCCTCCGCATAGACAGCCTTTTTCGCATGCATGTCTTCCGCCTCCGGGATCTCCCCGGCAAAAAGCTCCTCCCTGATCAGGTTCCCGTACCCCTGCACCGGGAAATCCAGGTATACGGGACCCGCGGCGTACGGTGCGATCTCATACTGGTTGAACCAGACGCTGATCCCGTCCCGGGTCAGGACCCAGTTGACCTGCTGCGAGGGATCGTCGTAGAATTCCGCCTGCAGCGTGTCTTTCCAGTCTTCAAAAAAGTAATCGCTGTTTTCCTGCTCTTCCAGCGCCCGGATGACTTCCTCATAGAAAGCATCGTAATCCGTAAGGACGTCCTCAAGCTCCAGTACCTTTCCGGAGGTGCTGTCAATGCTGAATCCCACCTGGTAGGCAAAAGGATGCGCGCCGCCGTACCAGCTGTCCGTAGTCTTATAAAAACTGAAGCAGGCCGCGTCCGCCCTGGCCACCGTGACGAACTGATGGGAGGAGAACGGAAGCAGTCCCTGCAGGTACTCGTTGACCTCGCCGGACGCAAACTCCTTCGCCTGGGTGGCGAACGCGTAGTCTGCCTAATCCTTCCAGGCTCCATTCAGCTCATCCAGTGTATTCTGCAGGTTCCCAAATCTGTCGGAGTTGACCTTCAGGAGCTCGGCATCGGCCACGAATTTGAGGTCCATGCCGTCCATGCCGGGATACTCCCGGATATACTCTGTGATCTCATAGGGAAGCGCCGCCAGCTGCGCTTTTTTCTCTGTGTCAGTCTCTGTCTCTGCGGCATCGGGCGCTTCGGCCTTTGCCTGTTCCGCTGCATCCAAAACAGCCGCGTCAGACGCCTCCTCCGGTGCTGCCTGCTCTGCTGCCGCTTTGTCTTCTGCTGCCCCTTCATCTTTGCCAGCTGCTGCCTCAGCCGCAGATTCAGCGGCTTTTGTTTCCGCTGCATCCTCAGGAGCGGAACCGGCCTGGGCTTCCGCTGCGGATCCGGCTGCCCCGACAGACGATTCCGCCTGCATGCTCTCCTGCGCGCCGACAGCATTTCCCGAACCGGCACTTCCGCAGGAAGCGCTCAGAAGGACAACAGCCGTCAGTAAAAGTACCCATATCCTGTTTTTCATCTGTCTATACCTCCCATATACTATACTAGCAGTATACCCTCGAAGAATGGTCATTACAAGAGTTTTGCACTGCATGGGCTCTGTTCCATACAGGCGCATTCTGTAATTCTGACACCACTGAAGAGGCCGAAAACCCACGAAAACAGTTTACATAAGTTGTGATTTTTCAATATAAAAGCAAACCTGAAAAATGACACCATGGAAAATGCTGATTTCCATGGTGTCAAAATTGGAGAAACTCCGTATATTGAAAAATGACGGGATTGCGTAATGTTATGTAAACTATTTCAGCCGATTTTATGGTGTCAATTTCTGAGTTTCCTGAAATATTGAAAATATACCACATTATGTCAACCCGAGCGAGCCTATCAAGGGGGACAAATTCCAAAAATCCTGAAAAGTGATCTCTCTTACAGCAATGTAGCCGGATCGACGTACTCGAGATCCAGTGCTTCCGCGACAGCCGCGAAGGTGCACTTTCCGTCATAGGTGTTGAGGCCGAGCATCAGGCCCGGATCGTCCTTGCAGGCAGCCGCGAGGCCCTTCTTCGTGAGGGTGATGCCGTAGGAGAGCGTGGAGTTTACCAGCGCCTCCGTGGAAGTCCTGGGTACAGCGCCCGGAATGTTGGCAACGCAGTAATGCATGACGCCGTCTACTTCATAAACAGGATCCGCATGCGTCGTCGGGTGGGTCGTCTCAAAGCAGCCGCCCTGATCGACCACGATATCCACGACCACAGCGCCCTTCTTCATGATCTTCAGGTCTTCGCGCTTCACGAGCTTCGGTGCTTCGCGGCCGGGCGCGAGCAGGACACAGCCGATGACAAGGTCAGCCTTCGCAAGAGACTTGAGGAGGTTGTCGCGGCTCGAATACAGTGTCGTGACCTGGCTTCCAAAAACGTCATCCAGATACGCCAG
>JAFWDM010000113.1 GCA_017513005.1 Lachnospiraceae bacterium | reverse complement strand
GCTCAGGCTGCCTTTTATCAGGAGACCATCCTGGCAGAGATGGAGACCCTGCGCAGCTGGACTGACCAGGCCGAGGCCATCATTCCGGATCAGTACCTGCCTTATCCCACCTACGAGCAGATGCTGTTTTCCCTGAGATAAAACTCTGCCGGGCTTTACAGGGAGAATCGCCCACAGTGACCCAGATCAAAACGCACAGCATGAAGGCTGTGCGTTTTATCTATATGACGGTGTTTTTCATTTCCTTCCAGAAGTAAAAGGTACCGGGCAGTTTCTTGAGAGGAAATTTGTATTATTGTATACAAAATCATTGACAGAAACGGAAAACCGTGTATAATATGTTTTCAAAGCAAAGGCGCTTGAAGAAACGAACTGCATCGTTCGTCTCTTCAGGCGCCTTTCTTTTTTGTTGGATCAGAGGAGTCACACATTGAAAGAAATGGCCAAGCATATGTATACACAATTCGAACATGATGCCTGCGGCATCGGAACCATCGTCAATATAGACGGGCGCCAGGACCACCGGGTGGTGGACGACGCCCTGCACATTGTGGAGAAGCTGGAGCACCGCGCCGGCAGGGATGCCACCGGAGAGGTGGGCGACGGAGTGGGAATCCTCACGCAGATTCCACACGGCTTTTTTGCAAAAGCCGCAAAGGAGGCAGGCATTACCCTCATGGTTTCCGGAGAGGCTGTCTCCGGGACAGGCATGACCGTCAGTAAGCCCGCACAGGCAGGCGATTATGGAATCGGCATGTTCTTTCTGCCTAAGGACACTTTGAAGAGGACCTTTGCCGTCCGCATGTTCGAGGTCATTGCGAAGAAAGAGGGCCTGGAGGTCCTGGGCTGGCGCGATGTGCCGGTGCGGGAGCAGATCCTGGGCCGGGCGGCAGTCGACTGCATGCCCTGCATCCGCCAGTGTTTTCTGGCCCGTCCCGCGGATGTGGAGCGGGGTATTGCCTTTGACCGAAGGCTCTATGTGGTGCGCAGGGAATTCGAGCAGTCGTCCGAGGACACCTATATCTGTTCTCTCTCGTCGCGGACCATCGTTTACAAAGGTATGTTCCTGGTGGGCCAGCTGCGCCGCTTCTACGATGACCTGCAGTCCCGGGACTATGTGTCTGCCATTGCCATCGTGCACTCCCGTTTTTCCACCAATACGACGCCTTCCTGGCAGAGGGCGCATCCCTACCGTATGATCGCCCATAACGGCGAGATCAACACCATCCGCGGCAACATCGACAGGATGCTGGCCCGCGAGGAGACCATGACCAGTCCTGTCATGCAGCAGGAACTGGACAAGATCTTCCCTGTCGTGGACCGGACAGGTTCAGACTCCGCCATGCTGGACAACACCCTGGAATTCCTCTACATGAACGGCATGCCCCTGGCTCTGGCCATGATGGTCATCATCCCCGAGCCCTGGAAGCACAATACCTTCATGAGCGAGGAGAAGCGGGATTTCTATCATTATTACGCAACTATGATGGAACCCTGGGACGGACCGGCGGCCATCCTCTTTACAGACGGCGAGGTCCTGGGGGCGACCCTGGACCGGAACGGCCTGCGGCCCTCCCGCTATTACATCACCGACGACAACCGCCTCATCCTTGCCTCCGAGGTCGGGGTCCTGGACATTCCGGCAAAACAGATCATAAAAAAAGCCCGCCTGGAGCCAGGGCGGATCCTTCTGGTCGACACAAAGCAGAAACGGATCATTTCCGATGAGGAGTGCAAAACCCACTACGCCCGCAGGAGACCCTACGGAGAGTGGCTGGACAGGAATCTTTTGCATCTGAACGAACTTCCCATTCCCAACCACAAGATTCCGGTCCACAGCCAGCAGGTCCGCGACAGGCTCTACAAGGTCTTCGGCTATACCTATGAGGACGTGAAGGACCAGATCCTTCCCATGGCGGAGAATGCGGTTGAGCCCACCCTTTCCATGGGACATGACGCCCCCCTGGCGGTGCTCTCCGAAGCCCACCAGCTGCTGTTCAACTATTTTAAGCAGCTCTTTGCCCAGGTAACCAACCCGCCCATCGATTCCCTGCGGGAGAAGATCGTGACCGATACGACTGTCTATATCGGTTCGGACGGCGACCTCCTGCAGGAAAAAAGCGCCAACTGCACGGTGCTGGAGGTCAACCACCCCATCCTGACCGGTGTGGACCTTTTAAAGATCCGTCATTTGGACCAGCCGGGCTTCAAGGCACAGGAAATTTCTCTTCTGTATTACAAAAACACTTCCCTGGCCAGGGCCCTGGACCAGCTCAATATCAGTGTGGACCGCGCGGCGGCTGCGGGCTGCAACATCATCATCCTGACCGACCGCGGCGTGGATGAAAACCATATGCCAATCCCCTCCCTGCTGGCGGTTTCCAGCGTGGAGCAGCACCTGGTCCTGACTAAACGGCGCACGGCCGTCTCCCTGATCCTGGAGAGCGGCGAGCCCAGGGATGTTCACCAGATGGCGACCCTTCTGGGCTTCGGTGCCCGGGCGATCTGCCCCTACCTGGCCCATGAGTGCATCGGGGAGCTGATCGATCTGGGGATCCTGGACAAGGACTATTATACTGCAGTCGAGGACTATAACGCAGCCCTTCTGGGCGGTGTCGTCAAGATCGCGGCCAAGATGGGTATTTCCACCATCCAGTCCTACCAGTCCGCCCGTATTTTCGAGGCGGTCGGGCTGGGGGAGGATCTGATCGACAGATATTTCACCGGCACAGTCAGCCGGGTCGGCGGGATCGGGATCCCCGAGATCGAAGAGGGCGTCACTTTCCGCCACGACCATGCCTTCGATCCCCTGGGACTGGGTGTCGATACGACGTTGGACTCCGTCGGCCTCCATTCCCTGCGCAGGGGAGAGGGGAGCGAAGACCATCTCTACAGCCCCGAGACCATCATCGCCCTGCAGCAGGCAGTGCGCACGGATTCCTTCGAGCGGTTTGAGGAGTACACACAGCTGGTGGATGACGCCGGACATCCCCACACATTGCGGGGACTTCTGGAATTCGTCCCCGCAGGGCCGGCGGTCCCACTGGAGGAAGTGGAGTCCGTCGAGTCGATCGTGAAGCATTTCAAGACGGGTGCCATGAGCTTTGGCTCTCTTTCCAGGGAAGCCCATGAGACCCTGGCGCGGGCCATGAATTCCATCGGCGCCAAATCCAATACCGGTGAGGGCGGCGAGGCACCGGAGCGTTTCGGCACAGACGCCAACAGCCGGATCAAGCAGGTGGCTTCGGGGCGCTTTGGTGTGACCAGCGCCTACCTGTGCAGCGCAGACGAGATCCAGATCAAAATGGCCCAGGGTGCCAAGCCCGGCGAGGGCGGCCACCTGCCGGGCAAAAAGGTCTATCCCTGGGTGGCTGCGACCCGGTTTTCGACGCCCGGTGTCTCACTGATCTCCCCGCCGCCCCACCACGATATTTATTCCATCGAGGACCTGGCCCAGCTGATCTATGACCTGAAAAACGCCAACCGGGATGCCAGGATCAATGTCAAGCTGGTCTCCGAGGCCGGCGTCGGCACCATCGCTTCCGGCGTTGCCAAAGCCGGCGCCCAGGTCATTCTGATCTCCGGCTATGACGGCGGGACAGGCGCCGCGCCCGGCAGTTCCATCCACAACGCAGGGCTCCCCTGGGAACTGGGCCTGTCCGAAGCCCACCGCTGCCTTGTGGAAAACGGCCTGCGCAGCCGGGTCGTCCTGGAGACGGACGGCAAGCTCATGAGCGGGCGCGACGTGGCCATCGCGGCCCTTTTGGGTGCCGAGGAATACGGCTTTGCGACCGCCCCTCTGGTGACCATGGGCTGCATGATGATGCGGGTCTGTTCCAGGGACACCTGCCCGGTCGGTATCGCGACCCAGAATGATAAGCTCCGCTGCCGCTTCAAGGGAAAACCGGAACATGTGGTGCGCTTCATGACCTTTATCGCCAGACAGCTGCGGCAGATCATGGCGGACCTGGGATTTACCAGGCTGGCGGACATGATCGGCCGGACCGATTGCCTGCGCGTGCGTGAGAACTTGATCACGGACCGCGCCTTCAAGGTCGATCTGAGCCAGATCCTGGGCGACACGCCCTTTTCTGTGTCTCCGAAAAAAGACTGGTACGATTTCAGGCTGGAGGCATCGCCGGATCTGTCTGTTCTGGTTCCCGCCTTCGGGAAGGGGCTGGCACAGGGTGCTTTAAGAGGCAGCCTTCCGGAAGAGATCGCCGGAGCCGGCAGTAAGGAAACAGATGCCTTTGCCGTTTATCTGCAGAACAAGAAGACTGCGCTGGGCAGACTTGCGGGTGAAAAGCCGGGAAGCCGGGTGATCGGACATTACGAAACAACCATACAGGTTTCTTCCACGGACCGCGCCTTCGGGGCCATCCTGGGTTCAGAAGTCACCAAGAACTTCGGCAATACCCTGGCGGATGACACCTTTGTCATCCATGCAAATGGAGGAGGCGGCCAGTCCTTTGGTGCTTTCCTGCCCAAAGGGGTTACCATCCGCCTGACCGGCGACGCCAACGACGGTTTCGGCAAGGGTCTGTCCGGCGGCAAACTCATTGTCGTTCCGGACAAAAACAGCCCCTTTGAGGCGGATAAAAATATCATCGTGGGCAACGTCGCCCTCTTTGGCGCGACGTCCGGCAAGGCCTATTTTAACGGCATCGCGGGAGAACGCTTCGGCGTCCGCAACTCCGGCGCCACCCTGGTGGCGGAGGGCTGCGGCGACCACGGCCTCGAATACATGACCGGCGGCCGCGCCGTCATTCTGGGCGGAACGGGCAAAAACTTTGCGGCCGGCATGAGCGGCGGCATCGCCTATGTGCTCGATCTGGACCACAGCCTCTACCGCCGCATGAACAAGGATATGACTATGCTGCAGGAGCTGACGGAGGATTACGATATTGCCGAGCTGCGGGAAATCCTGCAGGACTACGTGGAGGAGACTGCCTCGGTACTCGGTCAGAAGATTCTCTCCGACTACACAGCCTGGCTTCCCTATTTTAAAAAGATCGTCCCCAGAGATTATCAGCGGATGCTGGCTGCCATCAGCCGCCACGAAGAGCAGGGCATGCCCCACGACAAGGCTGTACTGGAGGCTTTCCGCGAGATTTCCGCCGGATGACGGCAGACTGACAGACGGCGGGAATCGTAAGTGCAGCAGGACCTGCGGGCGGATCTTGAAGAAATAGTATTTGCGAGTTTTTGGGAGGAGGCCATATGGCCTCCCCATACAAAGGAATCAATCATGGGAAAAGCAACAGGATTTCTGGAATACAGGAGACAGGAAAATATTGACCGCGACCCTCTGGAGAGACTCTCGGACTACGGAGAGTTTCATCTGCCCCTGCGGGCGCAGGAGCGCAGGAAGCAGGGAGCACGCTGCATGAACTGCGGCGTGCCCATGTGCCAGAGCGCCATCCGGCTCAAGGAAATGGTGACGGGCTGTCCTTTGCACAACCTGATCCCGGAGTGGAACGACCAGATTTATGCAGGTCACGAGCGGCATGCGCTCTCCAGACTTTTAAAGACCAGCAATTTTCCGGAGTTTACGGGAAGGGTCTGTCCGGCTCTGTGTGAGAAGGCCTGTATCAACGGCATGGATGGAGAGCCGGTCACCGTCCATGACAATGAGTTATATATTATTGAGACAGCCTTTGCCAACGGATGGATGGAGCCGCGCGTGCCCTCCCTGCGCAGCGGCAAAAAGGTCGCCGTCGTGGGGAGCGGTCCCTCTGGCCTCGCGGCGGCGGACCAGCTCAACCACCGGGGGCACAGCGTCACAGTTTTTGAGAGAGAGGACCGGATCGGGGGGCTTCTCATGTACGGCATCCCAAACATGAAGCTGGACAAGAGCGTTATCGAGCGCCGCAGAAAGCTCATGGAGGCGGAGGGCGTCGTCTTCAGGACGGGCGTGAATGTCGGAAAGGAAGAGGCGGAGACTCTGAAGCAGGAGTTTGATGCCGTCATCCTGGCCTGCGGCGCCAAACAGCCCAGGGGGTTGACTGCTCTGATTTCACAGGCGGAAGACCTTCAGGAAACGGCAGCAGATGGAGCCGGGCAGCAGGACAGGGGCAGGGAAAAGAGGAAAGAAGAAAGCCAAAAACAAAGAATAAAACAAAGCATAGAGAGGGGCAGTGACGAGAGCAATGACAAAACCGCTGCGCCCGAACCTCAGCCTGTTGACCGTGTAGAAGGCGTCTATTATGCCGTCGATTTTTTGACCGGCTGCACAAAGGCGCTTTTGTCCGGGACACCGGACCTGCGTGCAAAGGACAGACACGTTGTCATCGTGGGCGGCGGAGATACGGGCAACGACTGCATCGGCACGGTCCTCCGCCAGGGATGTAAGAGCGTCACTGCCATCGAAATGATGCCTGCGCATCCTCTAGAACGGATGCCCTCCAACCCCTGGCCCGAGTGGCCCAAAGTCCTCAAGAACGACTACGGCTATACAGAGGCAATCGCCCGCTTTGGCACCGACCCACGCATTTTCAGCACGACCGTCAAAGAGCTGATCCTGAAGGAAGGCAGACTCCACAGGATCCGGACCATACAAGTGGCTTTCAGGGACGGAAAACCGATGGAAATTCCCGGAACGGAAAAGACCCTTCCCTGTGATATTCTCCTGATCGCGGCGGGCTTTACCGGCTGTCAGCCATATACGGCGGAGTCCTTCGGTGTCCGTCTGTCCCCCCGCGGGACAGTTTCCAGCGAGGAGGGGCCGGACCACTACCGGACCAATGTCCCCGGCGTTTTTACCGCCGGCGATATGCACCGCGGCCAGTCCCTGGTCGTCTGGAATATTGCTGAGGGACGGGGCTGTGCCCGGGAAGTGGATGAATACCTGATGGGCTATACCATGCTTTGATTACGATGCCTTTCATTTTTTCTTCGGACTGCGCTATACTCTGAAAGGAAAACTGCAAGATTGCATAATACAAAACGCAGCAGGCTGCGAAGAAGGTAAAGAAAACGACAGAATGCTCTGTTTGTCGTTCACCATAAACGGATCTGAAAACACTGCGGAAAACGGCAGAAAAAACAGAACAGGATTACAGAGGGAAAGGACTGAATATGCAGGGATATGAGGAACTGATGCAGTTTGTCGAAGAGGAAAATGTGGAGTTTATCCGGCTCGCTTTTTTTGATGTATTCGGAAAACAGAAAAATATTGCTGTTATGTCAGGTGAACTGGAACGGGCCGTCAGATGGGGCGTCTCGATCGATGGATCGGCCATTGCGGGATTTGACGCCGATGTGCGGAGTGACCTCTTCCTCAAGCCGGATCTGTCGACGATCTCCATTGTGCCCTGGCGGCCCTCCGACAGCAGGGTCTGCCGGATCTTCTGCAATGTCGTCTATCCGGACGGGACGCCTTTTGAGGCGGACAGCAGATATATTCTCCGCCGGGCTGTGCAGGATGCGGCGGAGCAGGGCATCCGGGTGAAATTCGCGTCCGAGATGGAGTTTTATGTGTTCCGGAAGGACGCGCAGGGGCAGGTGACCTCGACACCGATCGACCGGGCCGGCTATATGGACGTCGAACCTCTTGATGCAGGAGAAAACCTGCGGCGGGATATCTGCTTTGCCCTGCTGGATATGGGCATTTCGCCGGAATCCTCCCACCATGAGCGCGGACCGGGGCAGATGGAGATCGATTTCCGGTACAGCGATCCCCTGACAGCCGCAGACAATACCTCCACGGTCAAGTGGGCGGTCCGCAGCATCTGCGCGGCGGACGGCTGTGCGGCGGATTTCTCCCCCAAGCCGATCCCGGATGCGCCCGGAAGCGGAATGCACCTGAATATTTCCGTGCACAGCGAGGACGGGATCGACCACACGGATGCTTTTATGGCGGGGATCCTGAAGTATATCCGTGATATCACCCTTTTCCTCAATCCCATGGAGCAGTCCTATGCCCGCCTGGGCAGGATGGAGGCGCCCCGCTATGTCAGCTGGGCGGTCCAGAACCGCAGTCAGCTCATCCGCGTCCCGGCGGATCCGTCCGGGCGAAGACGGATCGAGCTCAGGTCGCCGGATCCCAAAGCCAATCCCTATCTCGCCTTCGCCCTGCTGATCAGGGCGGGGATGAACGGGATTGAACACCACCTTACCCTGCCGTCCCCTCTGGACGTCAATCTCTACACGGCGGATCCCGTTCTCATGCGCGGTCTCGATCAGCTTCCCGGCAGCCTTCAGGAGGCGGTACAGATCGCGCAGGAGAGCGATCTGGTGAGAAAAAATGTGCCCGGGACCTGCCTGGAGGCTTACGTACGGAGAACTTCGCGCTGACAGGGGGATTCCGGTCTCAAGGGCCGGCAGCGTGCAGCCGGTCGGTTCCGCAGAACCTTTTTCGATATGATGACAAATAATGATCTCAGTGGGGGAAGAACCTCACTTCTGTATATTGGTTGAGGTATTTATGAAACAGACAGTTTCGCCGTGCGGCATCATAGCTGCGGCCGGAACAGAAGAGACCATGCAGGCCATTCTGCAGATCCTGGGGGACGTGCAGACCCTGACCCGGTCCTCAGGCCCTCCCCTGCGCATCGTACAGGCCCGGACCGTGACGGAGATCGCCCAGGCGGCATCATCGTCCGCCGCAGCCGCTCCGCCGGAGATCCTCCTCTTCGGCATGTCGCGGAAGGAATCGGCAGCCATGGATGAGCTTCTGATGATCTCTTCCACAAATCCGCAGATGCAGATCATCCTCCTGGTCGGCAAGGAGGTGGAGGCGCAGATCGGCTACCGCTGCAAAAAGTATCCGGTCTATGTGATGACCCTGCCCCTCAGGCGCAGGATCCTGACGGAGATGGTAAGGGTGATCCTGAATATGCGCATGCGTCTGATAGAGCGCGAGGAGGAACTGAAGCGCATGCGAAAAAGGCTCAATGAGATCAGCGTCACGACCAGGGCCAAGTGCCTGCTGATCCAGATGCGTCAGATGACAGAGGATCAGGCTCATTATTATCTTGAAAAGCGGGCCATGGATGACGGCCTCACCAAAGTGGAGGTCGCGACTGAGATCATCCGCGAGTATTCCTGAGAAGATGCGTATGCCCGTGCGTCTGAGGGCTGCAAAAAAAAAACGGTCAATGCCGGCTGTAAGGGGTGGCAGCGCTTCTGCATGAGTCCAATCGTCACTCAAATGCAAATAAACACCCTTGATTTTGAATAGTTTGACGGATTATTTATGCCTTCAGCTGTTATAATCTATCTGTATAAGTTATTCTATTTGAAGCATGCGCTTTAAATTGATTTATGTTGAATTATTCTATGTTGAATCATTCTATGCTAAACCATTCTATGCAATGAAAAGCACAGACAGAACAGCTTTACAGGAGGAGTAACAGGTGAGGGACTGGAAGGTTTTTTTAAAAAAGCATTTCAAGAAGATGATCGTATTGCTTATGGCAATCGTGATCGTGATTTCCTATAGTCTTTCCAGATCTTCAGACAGGACGCTCCGGGCAGGCAGCGGGGTTCCGGGGGAAGAGCAGACAGAGCCGGGTGCAGATACGGGATTCGGGGAGAATCTTCCTGACACCGGAACAACAACAACTGCGCCGGTGGAACTGGAGCTCGACGAACTGAAGGAATCCGATGAGAATACTCCGGAAGAGACTGAGATGGATCAGGTGGAATCTGAAGAGGAGGAGTCTGTCCAGGACGAATCTGCGCAAGAGGAGTCTGTTCAGGAGGAGTCTGAAGAGGAGGAATCTGTCCAGGAGGAGTCTGTCCAGGAGGAATCTGAACAGGAGGAATCCGCAGAGTCCCCGGACGATTTTTCCGAAGAGGAAGAACCTTCCCAGGCGTATCCTGCATCCGGGGAGGAGAACTTTATTCCGGAGGAATCTACGGAGGAACCCCATGAGGAGGAGTCCGTTTCCGGCGAAGAGGAGGACACCGGCGGGGGGATACAGGAAGAGGAAGAGAATGACGCCGGCGCAGGGGAGGATTCCGTAAATGAGGAAGACTCCGCCGCGGATGATGAATCCGCCGCGGAAGGAGCGTCCAGGAAAACCTTCTTTACCACAGAGGACGAGGACGCTGAGCATGAAACCGGACAGGAGTCTGCTCAATCCGAAGGAGAAGACGGGACCTCCGCGGATGCGGATGGTCAGAAAAAGACATTCATTACCCTGGAGGAGGAAACGGAGGAGGAAGCCTCCGCAGGCCGGACCGGTGCGGCGGCAGAGGCCGGGGACCAGGCCTCCACAGGTCAGACCGGCGCAGCAGCAGAAGCCGGGGAAGAGGCTGTCCGCCCCCGCGGGGTCGCGGATACGCTGGTCTTTCAGGGACCGGATTATAAAGTGACGGCAAGTTACGGGGAAGACGCGGGCATTCCTGCCGGCGCCTCCCTTGTGGTGTTTGAGATCAAGGAAGAGGCCAGGGAATACCAGGCCTATTGTGACCAGGCCCAGGCGGCGGTCGCAGAGAGTCTGGCGGGCGGATCCACAGAAAACAGCGGCGGGGCCGGTGCAGAGAGTACAGGCACGGCAGCAGCGGATACGAATGTAACCGTCTCCTGGGTCCGCCTCTTTGACATCACCATCGAGGTGGACGGAGTGGCGGTCGAACCGCAGGGGCCTGTGGCGGTGCAGATCGATTACGGCCAGGCGATCGAGCAGGCCGTAAACGAAGAGGTGAACACGGTCCATTTTGAGGGGCAGGAGGAGGTACCTGTCGTCCTGGAGACACAGACGGAAGGATCCGGCGAGACCCTCGAACAGGTCACTTTTGAGACACCGGGGTTCTCGGTCTTCGCCGTCATGGGCGCGACGATCACCAAAAGGATCCTCGCCAGCGACGGTGTCGGGTATCTGATCACCCTGACCTGCGGGCCCGAAGCCGCCGTTCCCGCGGATGCGGAGCTGGAGGTCCGGGAGATCGACTCTGCATCCGGGGAGTACGAGGACTATCTCGCAAAGGCCATGGATGCGCTCCGTGAAGAAAACCCGGCTCCCGGGAAGGAGACCGGTGCCGAAACCGATGCAGCAATCGATCCGGAAACCGGGTCAGAAACCGGAGAAGCCGGTCCGGAAGATGCGTTTGCGATCAGCTTCGCCAGGTTCTTTGATGTCCGGATCGCGGCGGGAGGAAAGACGATCGAGCCTGCGGCGCCCGTGCAGGTGACCGTGACCTATGCGGACGCCCTGGACATGAATGAGGAGGACACTCTGTGCGCCGTCCACTTTGCCAAGAGCGGGACCCAGGTGATCCAGGCCTCCCCCGATGAGGCGCAGAAGGCCGTCACTTTTATGCAGGACAGCTTTTCCGTCACCGGCACGGTCGTGACGAGCGGCGGCGGATGGCCTGCCTCCGGCGCCTCCTCCGTCATGTATGTCAAGTCCGGAAACTCGTATTATGCAGTCGCCCATGGCGGCGGCCTCCACCAGGTCCTGCTGAGCGGGAGCACCCTCATCTTCCCGGATGACGCGGAAGGCTTTGACATCAGCCTGTATGAGTGGACCCATGAACAGCAGTCCTCTTATGGGAGGACTTACCATTACCTCTATTACACAGACAGCAGGGGCGTCAGACAGTACCTGGATCCGTCGGCCTCCGGCGGGATCAGCAGTTCTGCTGTGAGCCTGTCCAGAGACAGCAGCGGGAGGATCTCTTACAGGCCCTCCTACACGACCTACTATATCGAGACAGGCAGCGGTTCCCTGGTTGGCAGCCAGACAAGCAGCAGCAAGGGCGCGGCCATCCAGTTTGCCTCCGATTTTGCCCTTCCCCGCAAGGTGACCATCCACTTCGTGGACCGGGACGGAAACGCCCTCTCCGGCGTTTCCTATGACGGCCCTGAAAACTATCCGGTCATTCCAAATGAAGACGGGACCTTTACCCTTCCCTATGAGTGGGATCTGGGGAACGCTGCTCTCACCCTGCATCTGGACACGGATTTTTCCAAAGACGGCTATACCTACGCCAGCACCCATCTGGCGGGGACCCGGGAGGGAAAATCCCTGACCCATGAGGGACTCACCATGGATGCCGCCCTGACGGAGCGCGGCAACAACCTGTATTTCTATGCGGACGCGGGCCAGTCCCTCGCTTACGGGGCCCTGACAGAACGGAAGCTCGAGGATGCCCTGCAGGTGCCCAATGAAAACGGGACAGGCATGACGGGCTATTCGGATGCAAAGACCGATAAGGACATCTATGTGATCCTGGATCCGGTGCCCGCCTACTCACCGGCACAGAACGCTGAAGGGCTGGATATAGAAGATCCGGAATTCAGCAAGACGCTGACGGACAATGAGGACGGGACCTACACCCTGTCTCTGAATGTGACCGGCTGCGGGATCAATGCCTCGACCAATCCCAAGGCAAATGTGATCTTCGTGGTGGATACCTCTTCGAGTATGGATAAGACGGAGGGGACGGGGACAGGCTACAGCCGCCTGCACGACACGAAGCCCGCCCTGAAGACGCTGGCCCAGGACCTGCTGCTGAGCAATTCCATGGAGGGAAAGGATCCCGACACGGTCGAGCTGTCCATGATCTCCTTTGACGGCGGCGTGGTGGATGAGATCGGCTGGACCACGGATTACAACGCCTTTAAAAACCGGGTGGACAACGGCCTGGTCCTGCACCGCGGCACGGACTGGGAGGATGCCCTGAAACGGGCCTATGCGCTGGGCCTCGCCAAGCAGGCCGAGGAGCCAGACCAGAAGGTCTTTGTCGTCTTCTTCACGGACGGCGAGGGTTCCCAGTACACGAGTTTCCACGGCCAGGGCACCTATAATAACACTGTCGTCAATCCCAATTACGGCAAATGGTACAGCTACTTCCTCTGCCGGGAATCCGCCAAGGACGAGGCCAGGGCCATTGTCAACGCGGGGATGCAGTTCTACGCGATCTATGCCTTTAACAAGGACGGCGACAAATATAAGGGAGAGGCGGGAAGCGACCTTCTGCGCAACCTGGTCCGGCACGCCTATAACAGTGAAGAGCTGGGCAACAGGAACTTTTTCGCCAGAGCCAGCAACACGGCGGAGCTGGAGGCCGCCTTCAATTCCATCCTGCTCTCTGTCCGTGAGTTCCTGGGCGTCTCGGATGTGGTCCTCAACGATGATATCACCAGCCTGACCAGCACGGGCATCAACCTGGTCAGCAGTGCGGTCGGCGGATTTTCCTACAGCCGGTCCGGCGGCCGCTACGGCAGCGGGACGGTCTGGGAGGACGCGCCTCAGGCGACCCACACCGACAGAGAGGACGGCGACGCGGGGAGCGTCATGTGGGACCTGGGCAGCATGGTCCTGGAGGAAGGGGTCACCTATACGGTGAGCTTCAAGGTCTGGCCCAGCCAGGAGGCCTATGACTGGCTGGCCAACCTGGAGAACGGGACCCGGACCTGGGACGGTGTGGTCGAGGCAGGCCTGGATGCGCCGGACGGGTCCAATCCGCAGATCGTAAAGAGCGGAGATTCCTATTCCCTTCTGACCAACCGGCCCAGTCTGGACAGCGATGGTCAGATCATCAACAATGAGATCACTTACAAAAAGACCCATTCCGTGACGGTCACGGAGGCGGACATACCCGCAGGGACCCGGATGGGGATCCCCATCGAGGGCACGGACGAGGACGGAAACCCCACCACAACGACCTACACCCTGGACAAGGGCGTCTATACCAGGACCGTTTTGACAGAAAAGAAGACCTGTTTCAAAAATCCGGATCCCATGCCCCTGCTGCCGGAGCGAATGAGCGTCCTGAAGAAGTGGGAGACCTCCATGAACACGAGTCATCCCGCGGACGAACTGAAATTCCGGGTGCTCGTGGACGGAGAGTACTATCAGAAGGACGGATCTGTGGCGGGCGGCGAAAGGGGACAGGCCAATGCAAAGGCCCTGTCTGTCAGCCAGGCGAACGACTGGACGGATTCCATCAATATCGCGCCGGGTATCGTCAAATATTACGATGACGACGGGAATGCCCTGTCCGAGGCCCTGATCCTGGAGACCGGCCACAGCTACAGCCTGGAGGAGTATGACCTCAAGGAGGGCGGAAGCGACTTCCTCTACTACACCAGCTACGAATTCCACGCGCAGACGGTCCGGCCCATGATCGTCGATGGGACCCTTCAGTACCTGGTCCTCATCGATGCGGACGATCCCGCGCCGGAGGGTGCGCAGACCTATGTGATCGGCGATCAGACCTGGTACGCGGCAGACAGCGGCAGCGGCCGGGGAGTCCTGACCGGGACCAACTACAGGACGGCGGAGCTGGATGTCACCAAGATCGTCCGGAACAGCAGTGGGGCGGACCTTACGGAGGAGGAACTGGATGCGGAGACCTTTACCTACCGCATTACCCTCTCCATTCCCGATGGAACAGACCCTGCCGGGATCGTCGGCTACGAGTATGTTCCCCGGACCCAGGATAACGCCTATACCCTCTTCGGCTACCAGGAGGGGGAGACCGCTTTTGCCACGGACATCGAGCGCTTCAGCGGCAAGACCTTCCGGGCCTGGAACACCCTGGTCTACCGTGACCTCGTCGAATGGGAAAACGTCGGGGGAAGGATCGTCTCGAAAACAGACGACGACGGCAATATCCTTTGGAAGGTCCCCGGGGATGAAGGCGGCTATCATTCCATCACCTATGATATGACGCTCAACAGAAAGGGAGTCCTTCGATTCACCAATCTCCCGACGGGAACCAGGTATACTATCCGGGAGATCTATGCCAACTATTACGGTGCGGACAATGCCGAGGACTCTTCCGGACACGCCCCCATCGAAAAGACCTCCAACCTGGACGCAGAGGGCTATGAGATCGCACAGGTCCTGACGACGGGCGGGACTGTGAGCAGAACGGAGCTGGAAAACGACACGGTCTCCGGAACCATCGACACGCCCAATGTCCGCTATTACAACCAGTTCACCAACGACAAGACCTCTGTGACGACGCAGATCTCCATTCTCAAGACCAATGAGGACGGCTCGAAACCCCTGCCCGGCGCAGTCTTTGATCTCTATGATCAGGCGGGATATGAAGCAGAGCCGCAGGTCACCCTGCAGACGGAACTGACATCCTCGAGTGAAGAGGGTAAAGAAGGAACCATTGATCTGGGAAGACTCAGGGACGGAACCTACTACCTGGTGGAGACAGCTGCCCCCGATGGTTACAATGCCCTGACAAAACCGGTCGTGATCACCGTGGAGAGCGGGGCTGTCCAGTACAGCATGGAAGACAGTAACCTCGATGACAGCGGACACGGGCTCAGCGGCGATTTCCAGACAGGCTACCAGCTCAAAGTCATCAATCACGGCGGCTATGAACTGCCCGCGACAGGCGGCCCCGGCACCAGTCCCTTCCTCCGTATGACTGCGGCACTGGGCGCTGTCCTGATCGTCCTGGCCGCCGCGCTTCTGACCAGGGACCAGGCCCAGTGGTGGTGAGCCTGCAGCTGAAAGTGTGAAGGTGCCGGTCCCTTTTCCGCAGGTAAATGAATCGGGGGATCGTCCCCTGTTTCCCATGTGTGTTGTGTAAAAATATCCGATCAGGCACGGGGCGGCTGTATCTCTGTACAGGGTGTACAGGTCTGCATGCATGCCGGCAGTGCTGTTCGGGCTTTCTATTGAACAGGTGTACTGTATGAATATTCGAATAGTAAAGACGATCGAAGGTACGAAGGAAGCCAAAGGGCTCGTTATTCTGATCGATGTGTTCCGGGGCTTTTCGCTGGAATGCTATCTGTTTGCAGCGGGAGCACGGAGGATCTACCCTGTCGGGGACATGGAGGAAGCCCGTGCCCTGGCGGCCGCGCATCCGGGCTGTATACTGATCGGTGAAGAGGGAGATGCAAGGGCCGAGGGATGCAGCTTCGGCGATTCCCCTTGGCAGACCGGTGCGGGCGAAGTCGCCGGCAGACAATATGACGGCACACCTGACATCTTTCCGGCAGACCAGATCCTCGAAGGACTCGCCGTCGGCCCGGAAGGCCCCTTCCTCCCCCGCAGGCACAAGGGCTTTGACGGCACGCCCGGATGCGCTGCTGTGCCCGGTCTTTTCTCCGGAAAAGACATCATTCACGTGACCGGCATCGGGGCCGCGGGGATCCGGACAGCCGAGGCGGCAGGAGCAGAGGAGATCGTCACCGCCGGTCTGGTCAACGCGGAAGCTGCGGCAAAATATATCCTTGCCAGAAATCCGGGGGATGTCTCTCTGGCTGCAATCGGAAAGGACGGCCTGGAAAATGCCAAAGAAGATACGCTCTGCGCAAAGTATATTGAATCACTCCTGACCGGCAGTACGATTTCGGGAGATGATGCCCTGCCCAGGCTCTTCCGCACCAGACATTTCACCTCCGACCAGATCCAGCTGGTCGCCGACGCACTGCTGACAGACGGTGGCGAAGTTTTCTTTACACCGGATCCGGAATGGCAGGAGGTTTACCCGCGCGAAGACTTCTTCCTGTGCACCGCCTGTGACCTCTTTGATTTTGTGCTCCGTGTCGGCCGGGATGAAAAGAACATCCTGTATACAGAACCGGTTCTGACTGAGGGTGTCAAAGGGGACGGTTCTTTTTGACACATTTGTTGATTCGTTGATCCTGTAAAAAAAGCGTCCCTGTTCTCTCGAACAGGGGCGATTTTTGGAGGTGCGCCGGGCATGGCACAGTTCTTGCCGATGAAAGACCGGTCATGATGTCAAAGGGGACGGTTCTTTTTGTCAGCATTTCTGCTATGGCGGGAAAGGTCTGTGTTGCCGGGAGAGGAAGCTGTATCTTCATCTGAACGGCCTACCGTCCGGTTCCTGGCGCATCACACGCTATCGCCTGGACATCGACCTCCAGCCCATGGAGATGGAACTGATCTGCCTGGAGGAGAGCTGAGGCCGGATGAGCTGTTGAGTGAGTCACATATTCCACTTCGCTGCAGTTGCCTTTTATACACCTGGAGGTGTATAATTGGGATAACAACTCACGACCTGAGTATATCGCGGAGAGAGACTGGAATGAAGAAAACAATCTACCATGGATCCGACCATATTATTAAAAAGCCGAAATATCGCGGGGGTAAGCCTCACAATGATTATGGATATGGTTTTTACTGCACAGAGAGCAGTGAAATGGCTAAAGAATGGGCTGTGTCAGAGGAGCATGACGGATATGCCAACCGTTATGAGCTCGATCTGGAGGGGCTGAAGATCCTGAATCTCAATCAGGACTACTCTATTCTCACCTGGCTCACGGTTTTGATCCGGAACAGGACCTTTAACATGGATACGCCCCTTGCCGCAGAAGTCTCCCGATATTTGTCGGAGCACTTCAGTATTGATACTGCTCCCTATGACCTGATCGTCGGCTATCGGGCGGACGACAGTTATTTTTCTTTCGCCCAGGATTTTCTGAGCGGGGCGATTTCTTATCAGCAGCTGAGACGGGCCATGTATCTGGGAGAACTCGGTGAGCAGATCGTCCTGGTCAGTCCTGCCGCCTTTTCGGCCATTCGCTATACGGGCTGCGAGGAGGCCCTCCGAAGCGACTGGCTCCTGAAAAAAACGGAGCGCGACAGGCGCGCGCGGGCACAATACCTGCATTCCGACAGAATGCGGTATCGAAGGGGAGAACTTTACGCCGTGACAATACTGGATGAGGGGATCAAACCGGATGATCCCCGCCTGGTTTGATCATACGTCGGCTGTGGCGCACAGTCATGGAAGGGATGGATAGACACGATATAGATTGGGAGGCAGGCCATGATTCATTCTTATGATGAAATATATACGCCTAAAGCACAGACGGCTCTTGCGCAGATGCTGCGCTATGCGGTGGAAGACCTGTATATAGAACTGAACGAATTCTGGGATATGTTTCTGATCTCCGGTGTCGCAGACCTCTTTGGAAAGGGAGATTTCAGATTTCTGGTCGGGATGTCAGGGATAGAGGTCGCCCGGGAGGTCGTGTGGAGGCTGACCGGCGAGTGGCCTCAGGAGGAGCCGACCTTTCGACTGGAAAAAGACCCGACCTACTGGACCGGCTGGATCCTGGCCTGGTATCAGTGGTATTCCGGACAGAGCTTCAGGAGGATCAGCGGATTTCTGACAGCGGAACAGGTGCGGGATATGTATTCCCCTTATCATGAGATGGATCCCCTGCAGTTCGCGGACGCGGCAGACGCGATCAGGCGACGGAAGGAGATGATGACACGGCTGAGAATGTACCGGGAACGCAGGGGATTCAGTCAGGCGGAGCTTGCGCAGGAGAGCGGTGTCTCGGTCAGGATGATCCAGCACTACGAACAGAGGCAGAAGGATCTGAACAAAGCACAGACGAAGACGATCTGGCTGCTGGCAAGAGCCCTGCACTGTTCAAGGGAGGATTTGATGGAATTTTGACGTGAGTCAGTGGGGACGTCCCCACTGACTCATTCCCGGCCTGTCGTCCTTGCATCCTGGCGGCTGGAGATGTATAATTTCATAAACTACGTCTGCAGACGTAGTATAACAGATTTTTGTAGCAGAAAGGCGGCTTTCAATGAGGAAGATTTATCACGGTTCTGTAAAAATCATAGAGCAGCCCCGGTATGGCGCAGGCAGAAAAGACAATGATTACGGGATTGGATTTTACTGCACAGAAGACATCGAGCTTGCGAAAGAATGGGCTGCTGCTGATGAGCGCGGAGGCTTTGTAAACTGCTATGAGGTGGAAGAAGCCGGAATGAGTTTTTTGGATCTTCAACAAATGCCGGAGAAGGATGTTGTTTCCTCTGAGAAGCTGCCTGCGCAGCAAATACCGGAGGAAAAAAGCGGCTTTTCTGCAGAGGAGAGACTTGTGCTGCAGTGGATGGCTGTTCTTCTGGACAACAGGTCAGTCCGTCTCGGGAGTCCGTTGGAAAAAAGAGGGAAGGATTATCTGCTCTCACATTTTCTTCCTGATATTTCGGGTTATGATTACCTGATCGGATACAGGGCGGATGATTCTTATTTCTCCTATGCGCGGGCCTTTTTGAGCAATACGCTGACTGTTGGTCAGTTGTCCGCGGCGATGCGTCTGGGTGATCTGGGACTTCAGTATGTGATAAAGAGTTCCCGTATGTTTGAACGGATACACTTTTGTGAGGCGGTTTCAGTAGATGGCAGGTTCTGTTATCCCAGGAGGATGCAGCGGGATCAGGCTGCCAGGCAAAAGTTTCGCAGTATGCTCGAGGAGGATATGGAGGGAGGTTTATATCTCAGCGATCTGATGAGAAAATCCTGAAAAACAGTTTCAACGACAGGCGGCCCCGGATCTGTTGAACGAATGGACGGTGAGGGACGGATATCCCTGAAGCACATGACATTTTATATAAGATGGAGGCTTCTTTATGAGGAGAGCATATTCTGAGATTTATCTGGATGATGCCATGAGAAATATGGGGGAAATGATAGAATACGGGGAAGAAGCCTGCGGGCTGGATCAGGATCTTCTTCTGAGGATGTTTATCCTGACCGGGTATGCAGGGCGATGGGAAAAAGGAGACCCGCGGGTCATATGCGGTCTGTCCGGAACAGAACTCTGCCGCCGTCTGATCGATGAGAGCCGGGAGGGAAGAGGGACAGAGGTTCCTCCGATCATCCGGTATGACACAGGTGATGCATACTGGAGGGGATTTGTTCTGGCCTATTACCAATGGTGGAGTGGCAGACCCTTCCCGGAGATCCTTGCCTGTATAGAAAGGGAGGATCTTCGACGCATGTATCCCGCCTATCACACTGCCTCGGAAGAAAAGGCAGTGGATGAGATCGAGGCACTGCTGCAGCGCAGGGGCAGTATCTTGCGCCTGCAGACCTACCGGAAAAGGCTTGGCCTGTCCCAAAAGGAGCTTGCCGCGCGTGCAAATGTCAATCTGAGGACTCTGCAGGAATATGAGGTCGGAAGAAAGGATCTCCGCAGGGCCGCCGCGGAGACGGTATTGTCCCTGTCCGGAGCCCTCTGGTGCAGCCCGTCGGAGCTGATCGACTGACTGGTGTCTGTGAGTCGATGGGGGCGTGAGCCAATGACTCATTCAGAACAGCCTCAGCTGATGGTCGATCCAGCTGACCTGCTTTGCCTCGTGGACCTGGTCCTCCGGCCGGAGATGACCAACCAGAAGGGGCGATGATGGATCGTGGATGCGCATGTTTCGGCAAACGGTCTCTCTGTCCGCATTGGCGTAGCAGTAGCGGCAAAGATGGCCGCAGGTGTTGTACTGGCCTATGTCGTTGGCCAGGTAGCAGGCGCATTCTTTGCGGTTTCCGGGATTGGGCGGCATGATCAGGTTCTCGCCGATTGCCTGCTCGAAGGTCTTCTGTGTGATGCAGCCGGAGCAGTCCGCACCGACTAAAGCCAGGCGGGGATCTTCTCCGCAGGGCTTGACGACCATGCCGTGATGCGCGGCGATGGTGACTATTTCTTTCGTCAGAGCCAGCTGTGTCTCAAAGGGTACCATGCGGGCCTTGGGAAAGTTTCTCCAGACCTTTTCATAGAGGTCGATGAAGCTGATGATACAGGTATGGGTATAGCCGTCCAGCTTTTCGCACATGGCGGAAAAAGCCTCGATATGACGGTCGAACGTCCAGACCCGGTCAATCAGGATGGGGTCATAGCGCCAACAGGTGTGGTCTGCGCCGACCAGGTCCGCGAGACGGCGGAAACTCTCTATGACAGCGGACTTATCCGGCACATTGGGTTCTATGTCCTTTCCGTAGGGCGTGATGGTCACAAACCAGTACTGGCGGTAGCATTTCAGCAGCTTCTGACCCCGGAACAGGTCTCTGTGCCGCAGGGCCGGCTCCGGATTTTTAGTGCAAAAACGAGCAGGTCGACCACAGAGGGGTCAAGCCTGTAACATGTGACAGACACCTGATGAAAGGGATTGCGCGCCATCACGTATCCCTCCCGCAGGCGGTTCGCAAACCACTCGGCATAAAAGGCCGGGATGTCGGTCCTGTTTCCGGTCTGGATGATCATTATAGTACTCCTTGCAGGCAGCCGGGGCAGCGGGGCCAGTCACCAGGACGTGAGTCACAGTAGACGCAGCAGATCGATGAGTCATCTGGTACGTCACCGGTGACTCATTGCGTCAGTTCCCGGTGACGCAGTCGTCTTTAACTATGCAGGACAAAGTGATTTTTTCTGCAGGTCAGGATCCCTTCCCGCTGCATGCGGCCCAATTCCTTGGACATGTTGGTCCGTTCGAGGTTGAGGTAGTCCGCCAGCTGCTGCCGGTTAAAGGGAATATCAAATTCCGATGATTTTTCTCGCAGGGAAACTGAGTTCAGATAAGAGAGAATACGCCCTCTGGCGCTTTTGGGAGCAGTGTGAAAGCTGCGTCCTGAGAGCGCCAGATTTTTGTGGGCGGAGATCATCATCAGGTTGCGGGTCAGCTTGAACAGGATTGTCTGCTCAGGATTTCCCGTTTCCCGTGCAGGCTCCGGGGGGCGCATAAAGAGGCTGCCGATCTTCAGGAAAAGGATCCGGCTGTCCTGGCTGGCGCGGACGTCGACCAGCATGACCTCGTCCGGCAGCATGGCGTAGGTCTCCGCAAAGAAGTCGGCAGGGCCGACATGGCTCAGTATCGTGCAGTTTCCCCACACGTCATTGCTCTCGATCGTGACGCCGCCGGAGAGGACCAGGCCCATCCGGTCCGTCATTGAGCCGGCGTGCAGGAGGATGTTGCCCTTTTCAAAATCCTTGACCTGCGCGTTCAGTTCTTTCAGGCAGAGCAGCAGCTCCTGCTCTGTCATTCCGCGGAATAAGGCGGTTTTTAACAGAAATGCTGTGTTCATTTTCCTCTGATGTTTTTTCCCTGCGTGTTGACGCGGCCGGAGGATGCCAGACGAAGAGTCCATCCGCTGCCGCCAGCATACGGATCTGCCCCAGTAATATCTCATTCGGATCATAGACGGTCACATAGGTATCTCCGGGATCCAGATCGACCATGACCTCCTCTGCGGGAAACAGGGCGCGGAGGAAGCGGCCGCCTTCGGCACCATCCGGTGCGGCGAGGGCGGAAACGCTTTGGACGAAGTCCTCCGGATCAGGATTTATTTCCTGCGTCTCGCAGGAATTCAGGGAGACGACCATGTCACAGTAACAGTTCAGCTTCAGCAGAAGCTCCGCATATTTCCGATACAGACGGGTCAGCCTGTCCGTCTGGCGGAAATATTTCTCCACGGCAGAATACTGCCCCTGTGCGCCGGCGGGAACCTGGCCCGGGAGCAGGTCAATGATCCAGTACGGCTCCTCAAGCAATCTGCTTATCACAACATCATTGTTTTCATATCCTGATCGTTCCATCAGGCAGACTCCTTTAAAAAATATTTTTAAAATGTGGTTCAAGCCACATACCGGATGCTGTCAGTTTACTATAATCGCATTGTAAAGACAAGAAAGCATTCCGGGCAGTTGAATCTGTACAGCGCCAGACAGCAGTGTGCAGCGATTCCTGCCGGGAGAAAGGAGAATAAATAAAATGATCCGGAAAATCATCCATATCGACGAGGAAAAATGTAACGGCTGCGGACTCTGCGCGGAGGCCTGTCACGAGGGCGCGATCGACATGGTCGACGGCAAGGCAAAGCTGGTACGGGAAAACTTCTGCGATGGATTCGGCGACTGCCTGCCCAACTGTCCCACGGGGGCAATCAGCTTTGAGGAGCGTGAGGCGCCCGCCTACGACGAGGCGGCCGTGAAAAGAACCCAGCAGGAGAAAAAGCATCCAGCGGGTGGCTGCCCGGGTTCAAGATTTATGAAGCTTGGCGGCGGGAATCCGGGACATGCGGCTTCTTTTGCGGGATCGTCGGTTCCCTTTGCGGGACAGGCGGCTATGCAAGCCGGCATTCCGAACGCCAGTGGAGCCGGTAATACTGCAGCAGAAGCAGCCGGACAGGCATTTTTCGCAAAGCCGGTCTCCCGCCTGGAGCAGTGGCCCTGCCAGATCAGGCTGCTCCCCGCGCAGGCTCCCTTCTACGATGGAGCAAAGCTCCTGATTGCGGCCGACTGCACTGCTTATGCCTATGCCAATATGCACGAGGATTTCATGAAGGGTAAGATCACCCTGGTCGGCTGCCCCAAGCTGGATCCGGTGGACTATTCCGAAAAGCTGACTGCCATCATACGCGACAATGACGTGAAGAGCGTCACCATCGTCCGCATGGAGGTCCCCTGCTGCGGCGGCCTGCAGAGAGCTGCGGAGACTGCCCTTCGCGCCAGCGGAAAATTCATCCCCTGGCAGGTCGTCACCATTTCCAGAGACGGCAGGATCATGGACTGAGACAAAGTGTGAGGCAGAGGGGACTGCCCTTTCGTAAAAAGAAAATGAGCCAAAAGGAAACGTCTCCCTCTGACTCCCCCGATAACTTATCGTTTACAGGAGGAAAAGAAGAATGGAAAACAAAATGTTTTGTTATCAGTGTCAGGAAACCGCGGGCTGCAAGGGCTGCACCATGAGCGGTGTCTGCGGCAAGAAGCCGGAAGTGGCGGCCATGCAGGATCTGCTGATCTATGTGACAAAGGGCTTGTCCGCGGTGACGACAGCCTTGCGCAAAGAGGGAAAAGAGGTCACCCGCGATATCAATCACCTGGTTACCCTGAACCTGTTTACCACGATCACCAATGCAAACTTTGACAGGCAGGCGGTAATGGATGCCGTCCGCAGGACCCTCGCCGAAAAAGAGAAGCTGACAGGCCAGCTGTCTGAAGAGGCAAAAGCTGATCTTCCGGAGGCCGCCATCTGGGATGGCGGCGACGGCAGCGAGGCTGCATTTGACACTAAGGCGGCAGCGGTCGGCGTCCTGGCCACAAAGGACGAGGACATCCGGTCCCTGCGGGAGCTGATCACCTATGGCTTGAAGGGACTTGCAGCCTATACCAAACACGCCAATGCCCTTCTGCAGGACAAGGAGGAGATCGATGCCTTCATCCAGTCCGCCCTGGCCAAAACGATGGATGACTCCCTCACCGTGGATGACCTGGTCGCCCTGACCATGGAGACCGGAAAATACGGCGTCGACGGCATGGCCCTTCTGGACAAGGCCAATACCGAAGCCTATGGAAATCCCGAGATCACGGCAGTGGACATCGGCGTCCGAAAGAATCCCGGCATCCTGATCTCGGGCCACGACCTCAGGGACCTGGAGATGCTCCTGAAGCAGACTGCCGGCACGGGTGTGGATGTCTACACCCATTCCGAGATGCTGCCGGCCCACTATTATCCCGCCTTCAAAAAATACCCTCATTTTGCCGGTAACTACGGCAATGCCTGGTGGAAGCAGAAGGAGGAGTTCGACAAGTTTAACGGCCCCATCCTGATGACAACCAACTGCGTGGTCCCCCCTGCGGATTCCTATAAGGATCGTCTCTGGACCACCGGGGCAACCGGCTTCCCGGGCTGCAGACACATCGACGGCGCCTACGGCGAAACAAAGGATTTCTCCGCCATCATTGAGCAGGCGAAGGCCTGTCCCGCGCCGACACAGATCGAGACCGGGACCATCACCGGCGGCTTTGCCCATGAGCAGGTCTTTGCCCTCGCGGACAAGGTCGTGGAGGCGGTCAAGTCCGGGGCCATCCGCAAATTCGTGGTCATGGCCGGCTGCGACGGACGCCAGAAGTCCAGAGACTACTATGCGGAATTTGCCAGAAGGCTCCCTCAGGACGTTGTGATCCTGACCGCCGGCTGTGCAAAGTACAAGTACAACAAGCTGGATCTCGGAGACATAGGCGGCATCCCCCGGGTACTCGACGCCGGCCAGTGCAACGACTCCTACTCCCTGGCTCTCGTCGCCCTTAAACTCAAGGAGGTCTTCCGACTCGACGATGTCAACGACCTTCCCATCGTCTACAATATTGCCTGGTATGAGCAGAAGGCCGTCATCGTCCTCCTCGCCCTCCTCTATCTGGGCGTCAAAAACATCCACCTGGGACCGACCCTCCCCGCCTTCCTGTCCCCCAACGTGACCAATGTCCTGGTGAAGAATTTCGGGATCGCCGGCATCGGCACCGTGGATGACGACCTGAAGCTTTTCTTCGGATGAGTAACGAGTAAAGGGCTATGAAACACGGCAGATTCGCGGTACAATAGGAAGGGAACCGGACGACTCCTGGATCTTCTGCTTTGGAAGCCTTTTATGAAAGTCTTAAAAAAGAGAAAGAATACGATCCTTTCAGGTGCAGGGAGCGCAGTGGAAGCTGTGCTCTCTGTTTTGAATACGCAAACAAAAAGACGATCGGAAAACGATGAAAAATACAGTCATCGGGAAAAGCCTTCCCGCCGCAGTCTCTCGGAGCTCCCGCCGGACCTGCGCAATGTGATCCGGCTTAGCAGGAAGCTGCAGAGGCTGGAGGGAGAAAACACCTACATTCCGGCCAGTGCATATGGAAGGCTGATCGGGCGCTGGCAAAAAGACCTGCGCGATCTGCAGACACTCCGTGAAAAACAGATGCTGGCACTTTACTGTGAGAAATGCGGCATCAGGTCTCCCCGCTTTTTGGAACAGGTGGAAGAGGTCCTGGATCTGTGCGCCGATACTCCGGAGGCAGAGGAGTCGATCAAAGAGCGCGTACGGGATCACAATGAGCGCTGGATGGAGCGGGTGCTGGAAGAGGAAAAGGACTATCTGGACCATGTGCTGGATCCGGTTGATCCCCAGATCCGGCTCGATGAGGCCCAGCGGCGGATGGTTCTGACCGACGAGGACAACTGTCTGGTCATCGCGGGCGCCGGTGCGGGCAAGACGACGTCTGTGGCGGCCAAGGTCAGATATCTGGTGGACCGAAAGGGCATCAGGCCGGAGGAGATCCTGGTCATTTCCTTCACCAACAAGGCAGTGGAGGAGCTGCGGGCCCGTATTCAGCACGACCTGGGGATCCCCTGCCCCATCTGTACCTTTCACTCGGCGGGAAACGCTGTTCTCCACATGCAGGATCCGGAGCGGATCAACATTGTGGACGGCAGCAGGAAGTTTTTTGTCATCCGGGACTATTTCCGGACGAAGATCCTGCAGGACGAGCGCCTGGTCCACAGCCTGATCCTTTTCTTTGCCTCCTATTTTGACGCGCCCCTCAATGAAAATGACCTGGAGGCCTTTTTCCGCGGAATCGCCCGGATGCGCTACACGACCATGCGGAGCGAGCTGGATGAGTACTGCGCGGAGATCATGGACGCCCAGAGGAAAAAGAAGGTCACGATCCGCAATGAGATCCTGCGGTCGGCCCAGGAGGTGGAGATCGCCAATTTCCTCTACCGCAACGGGATCGACTACGTCTACGAACCGGTCTACCGATACCACATCGAACTGGCCCGCAAGCCCTACACACCGGACTTCCTGATCCGGCAGGGGGACAGGGAGATCTATATCGAGCATTTCGGGATCACCCGGGACGGCAAAAACAGCCGCTATGACGAAAAGCGCCTGCAGGCCTACAAGGATGCGGTCAATGAAAAGGTCCTGCTCCACCGCCGGCACGGGACGGAATTGATCTATACCTTTTCCGGATACGGAGACGGCCGGTCACTGACAGACCACCTGGAGGAGGAACTGCGGGCCCACGGCATCGCTTTCCATCCGCGCCCGGACGAGGAGATCCTGCAGAAGATCCTGCAGAATGAAGGCAATCGCTATATCCGCAGGCTGGTAGAACTGATCTGCCGCTTTATCACTAACTTCAAGACCGACGGTTACACGGAGATGCAGTTCGGGATCATGAAAGAGTCCACGGACAATGTGCGGACGAAGCTCTTTCTGGATATCTGCCAGGCCTGCTATCTGGAGTACCAGAGGGCCCTGCGGGAGCTCCAGGCCGTGGATTTCGAGGATATGATCAACGACTCGGCCCGGGCTCTGCGCGAATGCGTGGAGATGAAGCAAAGACTGGGCTTCAAATATATTATTGTCGATGAGTACCAGGATATCTCCCGCCAGCGCTTCGACCTGACGAAGGCCCTGCGCGAGGTCTGCGACGCAAAAGTGATCGCTGTGGGGGATGACTGGCAGTCCATCTATGCCTTCAGCGGGTCTGACATCACGCTCTTCACGCAGTTTCGGGAAAAAATGGGTCCTGCAGCTATGCTGCGGATCGAGAACACCTACCGCAACGCCCAGGAGCTGATCGACATCGCCGGCAGCTTTGTTCAGAAAAATCCGGCCCAGATCACCAAGACCCTTCACTCCGAAAAACGGATCGAAGACCCTGTGATCATCTATTCCTATGACGCGTCCTACAAACGCCGCGGGACGGACCGCCGGACCGGCGCCAACTACAATATGGGAAAGGCCATCGAGGCCGCCCTGGATCACATCGTCGCTGAGAGAGAGAAGCTGGAGAAGGCGGCCCGGGAGGACAGTGACAGCACCGTTGCGAAGAAACAAAAGGCGGCCACGGACACCCTTGCGCCCATCGGAAAAAAGGGCAGGAAGCCCATCCATGTCCTGGTCCTGGGCCGTTACAATTTTGACGGTTATAATCTGGAACAGACGGATCTCTTCACCTACCGGGGCAAGGGAAAGGGCAGGCAGGTCGTCTCCAGAAAATATCCGCAGATCCGGATCACGTTTATGACAGCCCACGCCTCCAAGGGACTCGGCTACGATGAGGTCATTGTCATCAACGGACGCGGAGGGACCTATGGCTTTCCCTCCAAGATCGAGGACGACCCCGTTCTTTCCCTGGTCCTTCGCGAGGACCGCTCCTATACCTACGCGGAGGAGCGGAGACTTTTTTACGTCGCCATGACGCGAACGAAGAACCGTGTCTATTTTGTGGCCCCTCTGCAGGAACCTTCTGAATTTCTCCTTGAGCTCCTGCGGGATTATAGAAACGTCCGGCTGGATGTCTTTGCCGGAGAAAAAAAGCCGGAGGAAAATGAGGCGGAAGGACCTGTAGATGAGCAGGATCGACCGGAGAATAACAAAAAAGAACAAAGCAGAAAAGAACAATTCCTCCACCAGTCCTTTACCGGTTTTGCCGCGGACCGGAACAAGTGCCCCGTCTGTGGATATCCCCTTCAGCTGCGCTACAAGGCAGCCTACGGACTGCGTCTCTACCTGTGTACGAATGATCCGGAGATCTGCGGCTTCATGACCAACGACCTGCGGGGCGGCCGCATGGCAATCCTCAAATGTGACATGTGCTCGGACGGCTACCTGATCGTCCGCACCAGGCGGAAAACCGGGGAGGTTTTCCTGGGCTGTACGAATTACAGCAGCGACGGGAAGGGCTGCGGCCGCACCATGGGATGGCCGGAATATCAGCAGAAGATGCGCTATGAGCCGGGATACAGGTCCTGACCTGCATGTGGTATCCCGTACTGTCGTTACTGACAGGCGGCCGGTGATCAGCAGGTACACTGCCGATGCATGGCTGCCTGCCGCATCAGATTAGTATATAGTATGTTTTTAAAACGGATGGATCGCGCGGACGCCCCGCTGTGCGAATTATCCGTTTTTTGCAATTTGTCGGGGAAACAATTTTGATTCAGGCAGAGAAGCTGCAGTGGCCCGAATTATTGCGATCGAGGATATCCACGGAATATCCACATCGGCATTTATATGGATTGATTAAGGATATTATATGGAAATAACAGGCAAATGTCAATTGACAAATTAAAATAAATAAGATAAAATACGCATACAGACACAAATCTGAGAGCAGGGTGCAGGATCAGTCCGGCACGAACATGGACGGATCCGGATGTCTTTGGAGGAAGTCGGGTATGGAAAAGGATAGAGCAGAGCGCACAGGGGTCTCTGGCGTAGTCGAAAGAATGCGGGAGCGCAAGAGGGAATACGGATTCAGCTACGGAGAAATTGCGTCCCGTGCCGGTCTTCCTCTGGGAACAGTGCAGAAGGTGCTCGGCGGATTTACAAAATCACCCCGGCATGACACGCTGGAGGCGCTTGCGAAAGTGCTGCTGCCGGAGCAGACCGTACTGGAGAACCCGGATCATACCGACAGACCTGCAGAGGAAGGTCCTGTGGTCCCGGATCCACAGCAGGGATATCTGCAGAACCGCGCGAAAGAGAGGGATATTTACAGAAAGAATGGGGCGGGCCTGTATACGGGCATGACATATGACGATATCACTGCCGGGATGCTCGTGCAGGAAGGGGCATCTGTCTACAAAACGCATGGCAATGAAGAGCATGAAAAAAAGCAGGGAAGTTACACGATCAGGGACAGGGAAGCACACAATGCCCCACAGCCCCCGGAACTGATCGATGGTGTGATCTATGATCTGGCTGCACCGACCTTCGTGCATCAGCTGATCGCCGGGGAAATCTTTCTGCAGCTTCAGAACTGCATCCGAAGCCACGGGGAAAAGTGTATCCCTTTTATGGCATCTGCGGATGTCCGTCTGGATCGGGACGATAAGACAATGGTGATGCCCGATGTCTTTGTGGTCTGTGACCCCGGCCGGATCGTGGGAAGAAACGGGAGATATCTGGACGGTGCGCCGGACCTGGTTTTTGAGATCACCTCTCCGTCCACCCGTAAAACAGACATGGGCATCAAACTGGAAAAATACCGGAAGGCAGGGGTCAGAGAGTACTGGATCGTCGATTATGAAAAGCGGAAAGTCATTGTCTGGAGCTTTGGAGACGATCCGGATGTCTTTCTGTACGGGTTTGATGCCGAGGTGCCCGTCGGTATTTCAGACGGGAAATGCAGGATCGACTTCACGGAGATTGTCCGGCGGCTTGAATGCATGCCCGGATGGGAACAGGATCAGTAACGGGATGCCGGATCGGTCCGGCACGTTTCCGGATGGGACCGGGACGATGATACCATGCTGGTACCCGATGTCTTTGTTGTATGTGAGTCCGATGATCCTAAGCTGAGTGATGAAGGATATATCGATGGAGCTCCGGATCTGGTCATAGAAGTCCTGTCGCCCTCCACCCGGAAAAAGGATATGTTTATCAAACTGGAGAAATACAGAAATGCCGGGGTCCGTGAATACTGAATCGTAGACCTGCAGAAGGAAAAGGTGATCGTATATCTATTTGGCGAGGAGCCGGATATTGGATTATACGGTTTTGACAGCAGGATCCCCGTCGGCATTTACGGCGGAGACTGTCAGATCGATCTCACGGAGGTGGTGAGAAATCTGAAAATGGTGGAAAGACTTGGCAGGGGCAGCAAAGGGAACGATCCTTTTTGACATTGTGGAAACAGTCTTCTTGTCAGCAGGAGGCCTTCCGCGGAAGGTCTCTCCGCCGCAGCTTCTCGGAATTGCAGCCGAATCTGTGCGCCGATTTTCCGGCATCGACAGAGATCCTGCTTGCGAAACGTGCGCGGTTCAGTTAAACTAACGCATGTCGGCTTCACAACACCACAACAGAACAGATGACGAAAGAACAATAGAAAGGATGACAACTCATGAAAGAAATCTACGAATTCCTCAAAAACTGCGGCACATTCTATCTGGCTACCATAGATGGTGACGAGCCGCAGGTCCGTCCCTTCGGCGCAGTCTGCGAATATGAGGGCAAACTCTATATTGTGACCAATAACCGGAAGGAAGTATATAAGCAGATGAAGGCAAACCCCTGCGTGGCGATCTGCGGCATGTACAAGGGCAAGTGGATCCGCGTCAGCGGCGAGGTCGAAGAGGATACCCGGCGTGAAGCCCGCGTGGCCATGATGGACGCCAATGCTGCCTCTCTCAGCACGATGTATACCGTGGATGACAATCTGATGACCGTATTTAAGTTTGTCAGCGGCAAGGGGACAGTTTATTCCTTCACGGAAGAACCTGTAGAGTATTCTCTGTAAAACCATTCTCTGCAGCAACAGTTTCCGGATCCTTATAAATGTTTCCAGCGCGGACCTGTTTGCGCCGGATCTCCGGCATGCACTGCGATGTGCCGGAGACCCGGCGCATTTATTCTTCATCGCGCAATACCTGTGACTTCAGTCGTGGGATGCGCGCGCAAAAAGGGAAAACCGCTTCATCGCGTAAGACTCGCGAGCGGGTCTTGAACATCTATGGCGGCGGTATGGCCGCTCGCATAAACAGGAGGTATCAGGTTGAGAGCATATGAGCGTCTGCTGAAATATGTCACAGTCAATACAACAAGCCATGAAGAAGTGGAGAAAACACCATCAGGAGAGGGAGAGCCTGTCCTCGCGCATCTTCTGGCAGAGGAGATGGAAGTATTGGGGCTGACAGATGTCCGCGTTGATGAGCATGCCTATGTCTATGGCTTTCTGCCGGCAGCGCCAGGCTGCGAAGGACGCAGATCGGTTGGCTTCATCTCTCATCTGGATACAGTAGACGACTGCGGAGGGACGGATACCCGGCCGCAGCTGATTCCGGATTATGACGGAAAACCTGTCTCCTTGGGGACATCCGGAAGGATCCTGGATCCGGAGGCATTCCCGCACCTGAAAGCGTGCCGGGGGAAAACGATCCTGACGACGGACGGGACCTCCGTCCTCGGGGCAGATGACAAAGCCGGTATTGCGGAGATCCTGACAATGTGTGAGCGGCTGATCACAGAGAAAAGACCACATGGCAGGATCTGTGTCTGCTTTACACCGGACGAGGAGATCGGACATGGGGCTGCGTATCTGGATGTAGATGCTTTCGGCGCAGATTTCGCATTCACCGTGGACGGTTCCGCGCCGGACGAGGTGGAGTATGAGACCTTTAACGCGGCAGCGGCCCATCTGACCGCCCATGGCCTTTCGGTGCATCCCGGAGATGCAAAGGGGCGGATGATCAACGCTATGAAGGTGCTCATGGAGTTCAACGGGATGCTTCCGCCGGATGAGGTGCCGGAAAAAACAGAGGGCCGAGAAGGTTTTTATCATCTGACCGATGCCGCGGGAAATGTCACCGAGGCGACAGCTGACTATATCCTGCGCGATCATAATGCGGAGAAATTTGCACGTAGAAAACAGAAGATGCAGGAGGCTGCGGAGGCACTGAATCAAAAATACGGCGCAGGCACTGTGGACTGCCGGATCAAGGACCAGTACCGCAACATGGCGGAAGTGATGGCGGGACATCCCGAAGTGGTGGAGGTCGCAGAGCGGGCGATCCGCGCTGTCGGACTGACACCTGTCTCCAGGCCGGTCCGGGGCGGAACGGATGGCGCCCAGCTTTCTTTCAGGGGCCTTCCTTGCCCCAACCTGGGAACGGGCGGCTATGCTTACCACGGTTATTATGAACATGCTGTTGCGGAAGAGATGGATCAGTGTGTGGAAATACTGCTGGAAGTGGTAAAGGCAGTTGCTGAAAAGTAAGCAGGAAGCTTGCTGTTTTTCGTTTGTCCGTGTCCAGTGGAGACAAGCTTTATGCTATAATGCAATCTGGATCATGCTGCAATCAATGGGATCCGGGACGAACATAAACTGTGAAAGAACAGAGAAAGGCAGAAGAGCGAAGACAGCAAGAGGGACAAAAAACTATGACAGATACAGACAGAGAGAGTCTTTCGATCAGGCGGGTGTTGGAAAAGAGCGGGATGGACCTGTCCGATTCCGTGTATGAGGAGTCTGCGATGGCAGATTTTCCGGTGTCCGCCTCGGGTGAATGGAGATTAAAAAAGGAGAACCTCGAAGACAGTGAGTATGGCAGGATCGTACGATACAGGACCGGGAAGAAAACTCTTTCGGAACGAAACGGGGCAGAGGATATAGGAAGACGGATGGATGCGATCTCCGAGGAGATGCACCATATGCTGGAAGAGGGAGGGAGCCGGGAGGATCCTGACTTTATCGCGCTCGGAAGGCAGAAAAAAGCACTGCGGAAGGAGAGAAAAACATTTCTGGACCGGGCTTCCGAAGAAGCCTGTTATTCCCTGTTCGGAAAAGCTCTTCCGGAAGGAAATCTTTATTCCTGCTGTTTCCATGACAGCCTGCACGCACTCAGCCTGGATGAAGTCTTAGAGGTCCGGGACGGCCTGCAGACGGATGCGTATGCCTTTATGGCGGAGCGGCCATGGTTTACAGGGAGTCTCCACAGTCTCAGGAAGGTCTTTACAGGCGGAGAAAAGGTCGGAGTGGAAGGAGGACCCTGCCTTTTCGGCACTGATGAAATGCGCTTTTCTTTTACCATGAAGAATGGCAGTATCAGGCGGTTTGATTACAATACCCGGCAGGAGATCCTTCCGGGCAGAGAGTTTCTGGCGGGAACGACTATGGAGCTTTTTGATTTCATGGCGAAGGAGTGCGGGAATGTCGCGGCCGCCTCCCTGGACTGCCCCAAAAAGAGCATTACCGTGGAAGAATACGAGATGCTCAAACACATCCTCCTCATAGCCAAATACCTTGATGCCAGGGCAGTCGTGACCATCCCTGATTTTTCTTATGACAAGACCTTCGTCTCTCTGTTTTCAGGTCTTGACTGCGGTGTTTATGCGGGCTTACACGAGGCCTTCTGCAGGGAATGCCTCCGGATGAGCGACCTCATGATTGACATGACAAAGAAGCTGGCTCTACAATACAAAGTGGATGATTATGTGATATTCCATGGCAGGGAGAAAGAGCTTCTCGACCTTTTTTATGAGAAGAGAGAGCCCTTCTGTGCTGACAAATATGCCAACAGATTTCTCACCTCCCGGAACGGACTCAGAGACGCCCTGCTGGACTATATCTGCATGCCGGCGCTCCCGTATTACCTGTTCGGTATCCGGGAGATCGTCGAGGTGAACCGGATCGACGAATTCTATTCCATCCAGAAATGCAAAAAGATCCATCATACGGCGATCAACCTGAATGAGCTTCTTTTCCCGGAAAAAATGTGCAGAAACGGGAGAACATCCGGGTTTTTCGCGAAGATGGAAGACAAAGACTTTGTATGATACGAGCAATCAGGCTGGAGCTGCACAGCAGCGAAGCGGTCTGCAGCATGCAGCAAGGAGCAAGCGAAAGCTGCACAGCAGTGAAACGGTCTGCAGCCTGCAGGAAGAGATCAGGCGGGAGCTGCACAGCAGCAAAGTGATCTGCAGCCTGCAGGAAGTGATCAAGCGGGAGCATCCTGCGCGAGCATGCTCGCGCAGGGCAGGAGGATCATTACATGAAAAGATACTTGTCCAAAAAAGGAATCCTCTTATCCGACCTGGGCGTGTGTCTCATACTGGCAGTGTTTTTTCTGCTGTTTAATATTTTCGGTATGAGGCTCGCGGACGCCGACCAGGGGGGTGTATTCCTGGGGACCGGATACATGGCCCTTCCCATAGAGGAAGACGCTGCTCTTCTCATAGATTCCGGGAAGAGCAGGATCTTGGGTGTGGAAGACGGCAGGGCCGCGTGGGAACTCTCCGTCGAGGCCGGCACCGGCGATTTCTATCAGGCGGAAAACCTCTGCATGGCCGGGGACGGATCCTTTTACGTGCATTCCGTGGACTGGGATGAAAGCGGATTTCTTTTGGCATCGGAGAGGATCCTCCACTACAGCGGGGACGGGAAGCTCCTGGAGACTTCGTATGTGCGGGAATATTCCCAGCAGGACGAAGTGAACCAGCACAGGCTCTACGACCCGCAGGTCATAGACGGAAGGCTGTTTGTGCTGTATGCGGACCAGATGGGCATCACCCAATATGAGATCAGAAGCGGCGAGGCATTTGAGACCGGCTTCTGGGAATATGAGGATGCCTGGGTCTACATGCAAAATTACAGGCAGACCGGGGAGGGGGAGTTCTATGCGGTCGAAAAGAGGGGGCGGCTTGTCAGGTTCTCGAAGGAAGGAATCGAGACGGTCTATGCTGCCGACGAGTCTGCCCGCGAGGTCCTTTTCTTTGTGGAGGCCGATCCTGAGGGAAATGTGTACTATACAGACATTTATAACGGAAGGGTCTGCCGGGTCGTCGGAGAAGGGCATTCGGAGGAGGTGCTTAGCGCCGCTGATCTTGCAGAGGAGGGTACTGCATTCGGATCTGTGACATCCCTGAAGGTCATCCCGCATTCCGGGGGAGATCTCTTTGGCTGTATGACAGACGACAAGGCGCTGATCCTGAACAGGGACGGGGAAGTCCTTTTTTCCGCCGACAGCCTCGAAAGGGGGAGCGCTCTGCGCTTCAAAGCCTTGAGAATGTGGGGCATGCTCATCATCAGCGCCCTGTGCATCGCCTATCTCGTCCTTCGGGTTCTGTTCTATATTCTCGTAAACAGGCCGCAGCTTCATCTCATCTGGAAGATGGAGATCGGATTTGGCCTGTTCGCGATCGTGATGACATCAGGGCTTTTGCTCAGCCTGTCCACTTCCTTTGAGAGAAGCTATATGGAAAGCCTGGCAAAGCAGGTTGAGAACCTGGCCATCTCCGGCAGCAATATGATCGACGCGGAGTGGCTGCAGGAAATAGATTCCATGTCGGATTTCATGGGGGAGGAGTATCGTAACGTTCTGGACGCCCTTTACGGCGTCGCTGTCAAAAACCACGGGTATAACGAGCGGTTCGGAGCCCAGCTGGAGATGCTGGACGAGGACGGAAGAGCGTACGCCATCGCTTATTCCGACAGTTCCATAGGGGTCTATTATCCCCTGGATGCGTATTCCGCGGAGGAACTGGCCGGTATCTATGCCTCGGGAAAGGGCCTCTACAACCTTTCCTCCGTCTTCTCCGGCGGAACCTTTATTTACGGCAGGGCTCCCGTTTTTGACGGGCAGGGAAATGTGGCAGGCGTCCTGGACGTGGCGCTCGACAGTTACCGGGAAAGGGAGACCCTCAGGAACAGCGCAAGGAGCATCATGGTCAGTGCAGTGCTGTCCATCATCGTCATCATGTTCCTGATCAACGAGGGCTTTTTCCTGGCGGAGGGAAAAAAAGAATACGAGGAGGGAAAAGAGGTCACCATCAGCGGCAGTGTCGTGCCCGTGTATCTGCTGCGGATCGCGGCCTTCGGGGTCTGCTTTGTCCTCAATATGACGTCCTCCTTCCTGTCCGTATACACCTCGAGCTTCTGGAGTGCGGGACTGGGGATATCGGAATCCATGGCAGGAGCAGTACCTCTGTTCGCGAACGGAGTCTTTTCCGCCCTGTCCGCCCTGTTCTGCCCGAAGCTGATGGAAAAGACGGGATTTAAGGGCCTTGCCGCCGCCGGCATCCTGTGCAGCGGTGCGGGAGATCTCCTGGCGGGACTGTCCAGGAACTACCCTTCCATTGTTCTCGCACTTTTGCTGAACGGCCTGGGATTCGGGATCCTGATCAATTCCATCAGCATCACGATCGGGCGCATAGACAGCGGGAAGGACAGAGAAGCGGGATACGCAGGCTTTAACGCGGGATGCGTGGCCGGGATCAACTGCGGCATGATCGTGGGATCTATTCTGGTATCCTTTATCAAATACCACCAGGTCTTCTTTATCACGTCCACCCTCTGGCTGTCACTGATCTTCCTCTTCTGGACTGTGGGCAGATACATTCCGGAATCGATGCCTGCCGAGACCGTGGAAAGGGTGCGGGGCAGGATATCGCCATCCGCGCTTCTGTACTCGGTCTGCGTGGTCATGCCCTATGCGGCGGCAGGGAGCTTTATGTACTATTATCTGCCGATCCTTGTGACATCCGGGGGATATTCGGAGGAATATGTATCGCTCCTGATGATGATCTACGCCGTATGCGGCATCTTCCTGGGACAGACACTGGCACCGGTCCTGTGGACAAAGCTGGGCAGGCGCTCGGTCCTTCTGGCAATCGTACTCGCCCTTTCCGGCTGGGAGATCATTGCCCTGTATCCCGCTCTGTCCATGGTGGCTCTGGCCATGTTCTTCATCGGGGTATCCTTCAGCTTCGGCGTGAATGTGATGATGAATGCCTTCCTTTCGCAGCGGGGCGTTGCGCAGATGGGGCAGGATATGGCCGTGGGAGTCTATGAGTTCGCGTCCAGGACGGGGCAGTGCGTAAGCCCCCTTATCTGCAGCGCCCTGATGGGTATGGGATTTGCTTACGGAATCGGCGTGTTTGCAGCGGGATGCATCCTTCTCTACTACATCATCACTTTCATGTCGGGCAGGTCCGAAGGAGAAGGGACAGCCCGTGCCTGAGCGCGATGCGGTCACTGTGAATGCGTTATACCGGAAGAGGTTTTTTATGCACAAAAAGATAACTATGCGTCTGTCACAGATCTTCATGCGGTTCAGCTTCCTTCTGCTGGTGGCTCTGGGCGTGCTCTTATGTTCCACTGCCATATACTTTTACCAGAGGGACATGAAGGAGACCTATTATGATTATGTATCCTCCATCGTGTCCGTCAGCAGAGCCGGCCTGGACGGGGATGACATCAGGGCCTGCATCGAAAAGGGCGAGATGAGTCCCAAGCTGAATGACGCGCTGGCACAGATGAATATGTATAAAGAGAACTCGCGGGTCTCCTACATCTATCTCGTTTATTATCCGGATGAGGCCGACCCCGGAGATATGCGGTATGTCCTCTATGCCAACACCGATGCCGACAGGGCGGATGGTGTTGAGGACAGTGTGATCAACAGCCCCTGCGGTGAGGAATATACGGAGAACATGTGGAGGGGCTTTTATGAGGCGCAGTTCGGCGGCAGAGACGAGATCCGCTTCCTGGAAAATATCACGCACATCAACGGCAGTGAAGTTCTTATGCTCACTGCCATCGCGCCGGTATATGACCGGGAGGGCAATGCGGTCTGCGTGATCGGAGGCGATATTTTTGCAGACATCGTGATCGGCCATACCAGATCCTATCTGCTGAGTGTCACATTTTATGCAATCATTGTCCTTGCGGTCGGATTTCTGGGGTTCTTCCTGCTCGGCAGGAGATTCATCCTCAAGCCCTTGGCGGACATCACGAAGAGTACCGGAGAATTTGTGGATGCAGTGGGCAGGACAGAGGCGCCGGAGGATCTCACCTACGGGGTGGTCGATGTCCGGGACAATACCGAGCTCAGGGATCTGTCCCGGCAGCTCGCGCATATGATGGCCACCACAAAGGATTACATGGTCAATCTGAAGACGGTCACTGCGGAGAAGGAGCGCATCGGGGCGGAGCTTTCCGTCGCCGCGCAGATCCAGGCGGACATGCTGCCCCGGATCTTCCCTCCCTTCCCGGACAAAGAGTCCTTTGACCTCTATGCGACCATGACGCCCGCGAAAGAAATAGGCGGAGACTTTTACGATTTCTTTTTCGCGGACGAAGACCACCTGGTCCTGGTCATGGCGGATGTTTCCGGCAAGGGAGTTCCGGCAGCCCTCTTTATGATGATCGCCAGGACCCTGATCAAGAACCGGGCTCAGAGCGAGATGAGCCTGTCGCCTTCCGCGATCCTGGCCGATGTGAACGGACAGCTCTGCGAGAGCAATGAGGAGGATATGTTTGTCACTGTCTGGCTCGGGATCCTCGATATCACCACCGGAAAGGGAATGGCGGTCAACGCCGGCCACGAGCACCCGGCGGTCAGGCGCGCGGGCGGAAACTTCGAGCTTGTCAAATACCGGCATTCGCCCGCCGTCGCGGTCATGGAGGGCATGAAGTTCAGGGAGCACGAGTTCCAGCTGGATCCGGGGGACACCCTCTATATCTATACCGATGGCGTTCCGGAGGCGACAAACGCGGAAAACGAGCTCTTTGGCGAAGAGAGACTTCTCGCCGCCCTCAACCGGGAGCCGGATGCGGATCCGGAAAAGCTTCTGCAGAATATGCGGGAAGCCATCGATGCATTCGTGGCCGATACGCCGCCGTTTGATGATACCACCATGCTCGCCATCAGGATGAATCCTGTCTCCCTTTGATGAATTGCAGAAATGCTCTTTCCTAATAGAGGAACCGGAGGCGGCTAAATGCGGCTCAATTGTACTCAGGGTGGGTAACTATTAGTCCTCATCCGGTAAAACGATTTCTTAGTTGCAGCGCCTGTGGGAATGGG
>JAFWDM010000112.1 GCA_017513005.1 Lachnospiraceae bacterium | reverse complement strand
GGCACTGTCAGCATGCAAAGCCCGGTGGCGGTATCGGAACCTGCGATCTGCGCAGTTGCCTCCGTCCCGTCGTGGAAGGTCACCAGGACCCGCTGCGCATTCTCAATGCGCCGGCTCTGGGTCAGAATATAGATTTCCGACGCCGCTTTTTTTGTCACAAGGCCCATCGTCGTGTTCCTGTTTTCGTATGCATCATTGAACCAGTCGGTGTCCTCGGTGATGCCGGAGACTGTCACAAGCATCCCGCTGCTTTTCGCCGCCAGCTCCTGCAGGGCCGCACTGATCCTTTTCTGCTGTTCCACACCGATGATCTTTTCATCCAGGATCCCTTCCAGTTCCTCCCGGATCCAGGCCCGCTCTTCCGTTGCTTCCCGCTCCCGCTCACTCTCCACCAGTTTTTCCGGAGAAAGTTCCTCACTGGGTTTGGCTTCCGGCAGAGCAACGGTCTGCGATGTATCCTCTCCGGGATACAGGATATTGTTGATAACGGGCAGCAGGATCGCAAAGACAAGGCAGGAAACCACGCCGAACACAATGGCAATCACCAGGGTCTCCCGCGCCTGCTGCAGCAGCCGCCTGCGGTTCACAGGGCGCTTTTTGATCTCCTCGTGCATGAAATCCACGATGTCCCCGGTATCCGCCTCCGGCGTGTTGAGGAAGCTGTCCCCGGTATTGGCCTCGTCAGCCCGGCCGCCCGCAGAAGCTTCTGTACCTCGCGTCTTCGGATCCGGAGAACTGCCCTTTTCCATTCTTGCTTTTTCCTGTTTTTCCTTCATTTTTCTTTTTAACAGTGAAGAGCTGCTGTAAGCTCATTTGTTTTACACATCTGCCTGTATATCCTTGATAGCATCTGTTTGTATTTTTCTGATGGCATCTGCCTGTATTTCCTTGATGAAATGGTATGCCGGACAAAACCGCCCTCTTTGAACTGTTTCGGACAGGAATTCCGTTTCAGTATACTCTCTGCCGGAAAAAATGAAAACTGTTTTTCAAATGTGTTATACTACTGTCAGCACTCTGTAAAGCATAAAATCACTGCATAAAACCGCTGCATAAAAAACCTGCCGTTTTTAATCTTCATCGCGCAAGACTTGCGAGTGAGTCTTGGATTACAGGATATCCATATGAATGAAAAAGTACTTCACATCGTAGAATATGACAAGATCATCGCCCGTCTGGAGGAGCACGCGGATTCACAGCCGGGAAAAAAGCTGTGCCGGGACCTGCTGCCCATGGACAATCTTTTTGACATCGAGCATGCGCAGGCCCAGACGGAATCGGCGCTCGCTCATCTGTTCCGGAAGGGATCGATCTCCTTCGGGAACAACCGCGACTTCAGCTATATGTTCGGGGCGCTCTCGGTGGGATCCCCCCTGTCCATGCCGGAGCTTCTGCAGCTGGCTTCCTTTCTGGACAACGTGGGAAGGATCCGCAGCTATGGCCTGAGCGGAGAAGAGGACCGCACAGACGCCGGCACCGACGTGCTCTTTGATCTTTTTGACTGCCTCTATCCGGTGCCCTCGCTCTCGGCGCAGATCCGGCGCTGTATTCTCTCAGAGGACCAGGTCGCGGATGATGCCTCGCCGGCACTGCGCAGGATCCGGCGGGATATGCAGCTGACAGGGGACAGGGTGCACCAGCAGCTGGCAAAGATGGTCAATACGACCTACTCCTCTTTTCTGCAGGACAATGTGATCACGATGCGCGGAGACCGTTACTGCATCCCCGTCAAAGCGGAATACAAATCGCAGGTCCCGGGCCTCATCCACGACCAGTCCTCCACAGGCTCCACCCTCTTTATCGAGCCGGCCGCGATCGTCACGCTGAACAATACCCTGCGGGAACTGGCCCTGCAGGAGAAGAAGGAGATCGAAAAGATTCTCGCATCTCTCTCCGCCGAGGCGGGCGAACACCTCATGGAGCTCAAGGACGATGCGAAGAACATGACGCAGCTGGACTTTATCTTTGCCCGCGCGGACCTTGCGATGGAGCAGAATGCCACCCGCCCCGTCTTCAATGACAGGTACTATATCAATATCCGGCATGGCCGCCACCCTCTGATCGACAAAAAGAAGGTCGTCCCCATCGATATCGAACTCGGGGACAGCTATGATATGGTCATTATCACCGGTCCCAACACAGGCGGCAAGACTGTCACGCTCAAGACCGTCGGCCTCTTCGAGCTGATGGGCATGGCGGGCCTCCACATTCCGGCGGGCGACAGGAGCGAGCTCTCCCTGTTCCGGGATGTCTTTGCCGATATCGGCGACGAGCAGAGCATCGAGCAGAGCCTGTCCACCTTCTCCTCGCACATGAAGACGATCGTGGACATCTTCCGGCGCGTCGACAGGCAGTGCCTGTGCCTCTTTGACGAACTGGGAGCCGGCACGGATCCCACGGAGGGCGCGGCCCTGGCGATCGCGATCCTGAATTTCTGCCACGTGCGCAGGATCCGGACGCTGGCGACCACCCACTACGCGGAGCTCAAGGCCTACGCCATGCGCACAGAGGGCATCGTAAACGCCAGCTGCGAGTTCAATGTGGAGACCCTGCAGCCCACCTACAGGCTCATGGTCGGCATCCCCGGCAAGAGCAACGCCTTCGCCATCTCGCAGAAGCTCGGCCTGCCGAACTACATCATCGAGACCGCAAAAGAGCAGCTCAGCCAGGACGCGCAGAATTTCGAGGACCTGCTCGCCGATCTGGAGAGATCCCGCCAGCAGCTGCGGGCACAGAAAGAAGCATCCGACCGCCTGCGCGCGCAGCTCGAAAAAGAGCAGAAGGCCCTTCGGGACCGCGAGCAGCAGTTTGAGAAGCGCCGCGAAGAGCTCCTGCAGAAAGCCAACGAAGATGCGCGCACGATCCTGGAAAAGGCCAAAGAGGAGGCCGACCAGGCTATTTCCGACCTGCGAAAGGCTGCCTCGAAGACCGGCGATCTGTCCTCCATGGAACGGACCCGCACCGCGCTTCGCAATAAAGTCAATGAGAAAAACGCCAAAGTGAAGCGCAAACCGGAGGCGGCGCCCGCCGGCAGAAAGGTCCGCGCGCAGGATCTTCATGTCGGAGACCGCGTGAAGGTCATCTCCATGGGCCTGACCGGTACTGTCAGCGCACTTCCGGACCGCAGCGGCAAGGTCAGCGTCCGCTGCGGGATCCTGCAGAGTAAGGTGGAACTCTCCGATCTCATCCTCCTCGCCGAGGATGTCAGCGGAAATCTCCTGGACGCGGGCGGCAGGCCTGTCGGATCCGGAAAACAGGGCGGCAGCGCCATAAAGCGCGCTTTTCAGGATGCCGACCGGGCCTCCTCAACGGGCAGCAAAATGGATCTCTCCCGGGGATCCTCCGTATCTCCGGAGCTGAATCTGCTGGGGCTGACCACGGACGACGCCGTCTACAGACTCGACAAATATCTGGACGAAGCCCGGATGTCCCATCTCCAGAGCGTCCGCATCGTCCACGGAAAAGGCACCGGCGCCCTCCGCAATGCCGTCCAGCAGTACCTCCGCAAACAGAAATGGATCAGATCCTACCGACTCGGCGACTTCGGGGAGGGGGATGCCGGCGTGACCATCGTCACACTGCGGGAGTAACCACTTTATTCTTCATCGCGCAAGACTTGCGAGCAGGTCTTGCATATTTCAATGACACCTTTATTACGGACATGTATTTATTGCAGGAACGTATTTAATACAGAAACGCATTTTTGCAGGAATATATTCATTTCAGGGAAAACACGTATGGTCTCTAAAAACAAGATCCTCATCGTCGACGACGATGCCAATATCGCCGAGCTCATCAGCCTCTACCTGGCAAAGGAGTGCTTTGATACCCGGATCGCCGGAGACGGCGAATCCGCCCTCCAGGCCGTCCAGGCCTACCAGCCGGACCTGATCCTTCTGGACCTCGTGCTCCCGGGCATCGACGGTTACCAGGTCTGCCGGGAGGTGCGCGCCGGATCGGACATCCCCATCATCATGCTCTCCGCAAAGGGAGAGGTCTTCGACAAAGTCCTGGGACTGGAACTGGGGGCGGACGACTACATGGAAAAACCCTTTGACTCCAAGGAGCTGGTCGCCAGGGTCAAGGCGGTCCTGCGCCGGTACAAGACACAGGCAGCCCCCGCGGCTGAGCCGCAGCAGCCCGCGGACAAGATCGTTTCCTATCCGGATCTCACCATCAATCTGACGAATTACTCCGTCACCTGCCGGGGAAAACGCATCGACATGCCGCCCAAGGAACTGGAGCTTTTCTATTTCCTTGCATCCTCACCCGGCCGGGTCTTCACCCGCGAGCAGCTCCTGGACCAGATCTGGGGCTACGATTATGTCGGGGACACCCGGACTGTCGACGTGCACATCAAACGGATCCGGGAAAAGACAGGCACCAGCCCGAACTGGAAGATCGCGACCATCTGGGGAATCGGATACAAATTTGAGGAATTGCGCTGATTATGAGAAAAACTCTTTACTTACGCTTTCTCCTCGCCTACCTGCTCTTTGCACTGTTCGGCTTTACTGCCGTCGCCACGGTCGTCTCCCGTCTGACCACGGAGTACTGCATACGGGACAATGCGCGAAGACTATATGGAGAAGCCTCCCGGATCTCGGATACCTTCGCTTCGGATCTGTATAATTCGACGATTTCCCTGGAGACTGTGCAGAGCCAGATGGAAGCACTCGCCTCCTACATGGATACCGAGATCTGGATCCTCAATCCCTCCGGGCGCATGATCGTAAATTCCCGCCGGGCACCTGATCCCTCCGAGGAGACCATTGTGGAGGGATTTGACTCGACCGTCGCGGCGGGCAATTACTATACGACCGGGAATTTTTTCAATTCTTTTAAGGAGGATGTCCTGAGCGTCACCGCCCCCATTACCGGTTCTTTTAAGATCCGCGGCTATGTAGTCATTCATCTGCCCATGTCCACGGTCCGCAGCAGTGCCGACAGTATGCTCAATATCTCCTGGATGATGCTGATCATCCTGCTGGTGCTCTCTCTGATCATCCTGCTGTTCTTTACACAGTACTTCTATATGCCGCTGCGGCGCATCATAAAGGCGGCGGAGCAGTATGCGCTCGGCAACATGCACTACCGCGTTCCTGTGGAGCGGGAGGATGAACTGGGCTATCTCGCAGCTTCGCTGGGCTATATGGCGGACACCATCGCCCGCGCGGAGGACGACCAGAAAAAATTTATCGCCAATGTCTCCCACGATTTCCGCTCGCCCCTGACCTCCATGCGCGGTTTTCTCGAAGCCATGCTGGACGGCACCATCCCGCCGGAGCGCCACGAGCATTATCTGGGCGTTGTTTTAAGTGAGACCGACCGCCTGACAAAGCTGACGCAGGGGCTCCTGACGCTGAACAACCTCAACACCGGAGGCATCCTACTGCAGAGGACAGATTTTGACATCAACGATGTCATACGCCGGGTCGCCGCCTCCTTCGAGCAGACCTGCCGCACCCGCAAGATCCGTATAAAGCTCCTTCTGACCGGAAAGATCCTCTATGTCAATGCGGACCTGGACAAGATCCAGCAGGTCCTCTACAACCTCGTCGACAACGCCCTGAAATTCAGCCGTCCGGATTCCGACATCACCATCGAGACTACTGAGAAGGGGGAAACAGTCTTCGTGTCCGTGCGCGACAGCGGGATCGGCATCCCGAAAGAGGAACAGAGCCTCATCTGGGACCGCTTCTACAAGACCGACCTCTCCCGGGGCAAGGATAAAAAAGGCACCGGCCTGGGTCTCTCCATCGTCCGCGAGATCATCCGCGCCCACGATGAAAATATCAACCTCGTCAGCACAGAGGGCGCCGGGAGTACCTTTACCTTTACCCTCCGCCGCTCGGAAAAAAACGATGCGCTCAATGACATGGGCGAACAGGAATAACTTTTATTCCTGTTTCCCTGTATTCCTTTCAACCTTTCCATTTCAGCCTGTGCAGCTCCCCCTGCCGCTCCAGGCCGGGAAATCCTGTCTGCCGCAGCGCCTCGTATAAAACGACCGCCACCGCGTTGGACAGGTTCAGTGACCGGATCCCGTATCCCATAGGGATCCGGATACAGGTATCTTCATGGTCCACCAGGATCTCCTCCGGGATCCCGGCGCTCTCCTTTCCGAACATGATGTAATCGTCCGGACCGAAATCCGCCTCACAGTACAGGCGCTTCGCCTTGGTCGTCGCATACCAGAGCCTGGGTCCGCGGACAGAGAGTCCTGCCCCCTTTCCGGCAGTTCCGGCCGGTCTTTCCGGCAGCCCGGCGTCTTTTTGTTTCACCGCAGCCTCCACGTGACTCACTGCAGTCTTCCCCTGTCTCAGCACAGTCTCCACCTGTCTCACCACAGTCTCCACCTGCACCGGACCCCCGAAGTTCTCTAAAAGAAAATCCTCATAATCCCTGTACCGGCGGACATCCAGCTGTGCCCAGTAGTCCAGTCCCGCCCGCCGCAGGTTTTTCTCCGTGATCTCAAATCCGAGCGGTTCGATCAGGTGGAGAGGTGTATTGGTCGCGGCACAGGTCCGTCCGATGTTTCCGGTATTTCCCGGTATTTCCGGTTCATGCAACACGATATGCATACTGTCTGCTCTTTTCCTCTCTGTAAATGTAAAAAAAGGAGGCAGAGGACCTGCCCCTGTCTCCCTTCATTTTTTCGTCAGCTGTTTTCCCGCAGTCTGGTCACAAACCGTTCGAGCCGGCTGAGGGCCCTGCGCAGGTTGTCGATGGAGTAGGCATAGGAGATCCTCAAAAATCCTTCTCCGCTGTCGCCGAAGGCCGTGCCCGGCACGATCGCCACCTTTTCCTCCGCCAGCAGGCGGTTGGCAAACTCCTCGCTGGACAGACCGAATTCCTTGATGCAGGGAAAGACATAGAAGGCACCCATGGGCTCAAAGCAGGGGATACCCATCTCCTCGAGCATATGCAGGACGAAGCGGCGGCGCTCGTTGTAGGACTCCCTCATCTTGCGGACATCGTCGGCGCCGTTTCTGAGGGCCTCGACCGCTGCATACTGGCTGGTTGTCGGCGCGCACATGATGGCGTACTGGTGGATCTTTGTCATCTGCGCCATGATTTCCTCCGGACCGCAGGCATAGCCCAGGCGCCAGCCGGTCATGGCATAGGCCTTGGAAAACCCGTTCACCACCACTGTCCTCTCCTTCATACCGGGAAGAGAAGCAATGGAGACATGGGGATTTCCCGTGTAGGTCAGCTCTCCGTAGATCTCATCGGACAGAACATAGAGGTCGTTTTTCACGATGATATCCACAAGGGCCTCCAGGTCCTCTTTTTCCATGATCCCGCCGGTGGGATTGTTCGGGAAGGGCAGGACCAGGATCTTGGAGCGGGGCGTGATCGCGGCCTCCAGCTCCTCTGGCTTCAGGCGGAACTGGTTTTCATTTTTCAGGTCGATGACGACCGGCACCGCGTCCGCGAGGACCGCACAGGGCTCATAGGAGACATAGGAAGGCTGCGGGATCAGCACTTCGTCCCCCTCGTTGATCATCGCGCGGAACATGAGGTCGATCGCCTCCGAGCCGCCCACTGTGATGAGCACCTCCTTGTCCCACCGGTATTCCACACCCTGCGTATTCTTCATATAGGTGCAGATCTCCTCCCGGAGATCCCGCAGGCCGGAATTCGACGTATAGAAGGTGCGCCCCTTTTCCAGGGAATAGATGCCCTCGTCACGGATATGCCAGGGCGTATCGAAATCCGGTTCGCCGACACCGAGTGAGATCGCATCCTTCATCTCACTGACAATATCAAAAAATTTGCGGATTCCGGAGGGTTTGAGGCCCACCGTTTTCTCCGACAGTAACGTATTCTTTCCCATCACTTCATCCTCTGTGTCATCAGAATGGACCGGCGGACACTCGTCCTCCGGGACAATGCCTTCGAACTAAATCGGAACAAATCGTCAGGGAGAGACCATTTCCCTCTGATCCTCATATTTTCTTGTCATGATCGTGCCATGATCCTTGTATTTTTTCAGGATAAAGTGCGTCGCCGTGCTCATGACCGTGTCGAGCGTAGAGAGCTTGTTGGTCACAAATCCGGACACCTCTTTCAGGGTCTTTCCCTCCAGAATGACCATCAGGTCATAGCCGCCGGAGATCAGATAGGTGCAGTCCACCTCGGGATACTTGTAGATCCTTTCCGCGATGTCGTCAAAGCCCTTGCCGCGCTGCGGCGTCACACGGACCTCGATCAGGGCGGTCACACGCTCGATCCCGGTCTTCTCCCAGTCGATCATCGTGTGGTACCCGCAGATGATGCCTTCGTCCTGCATCTCCTGCATGGCATTGAGCACCTCGATCTCCCCGGTGCCCAGAAGGACTGCGAGCTCATTCATATCGATCCGGCTGTTTTTCTCAATGATCGTCAGAATCTTCTGCTTCAAAGTATCCATTTCCCTGCTTCCTTTCTGAATCTGTTTCCCTTCTTGATCTGTTTCTTTTCTTGATTTGTTTCTATTCTGATCTTTTTTTCTGATCCGGCTCTTTTTTGATCTGTTTCTTTACTGATTCGAATCGTTTCTGATCCGGTTCCTTTTATCGTGAATCAAAAGCTGCCGTTCAAAAGCTCTGCATTTTGAAATGCTGTACGTATCTTTCTCTCAAAAAGATCCAGCGAATCCGCCTGAGGACGGTCCAGATACCTGATCTCCTCTCCGTTCCTGAGGATCTTCTCCCTTTTACCGGGCAGAAGCCTGCCGATCCTTGTGACAGGGATCCCTTTATCAAAAAAGATCTGTCTGATCCGGACAGCGTCAGGAGCAGCCATGAGGAGACATCCGGCAGACCGCATCCGGTAGGGATGGATCTGGAAGTGATCCGTGATCTCGATCGTCTCCTGCAGGATCGGAACCGCCTGCAGATCGATCTCCAGTCCGCATCCGGCTTTTTTGGACAAATCCCACAGCCCTGCAAAAAAACCTCCGCCTGACGGACTTACCATTACCGGGACGCCGGCTGCAGCCGCAGTTTTTGCAGCCTCCAGGACACAGAGCTCCTCCCGCTTTTTTTCCACCCGGAACAGGAAAGATTCCGGAAAGCGTGCACGGAGTTCTCTTTCATGCTCTTTTAACAGGATCCAGGTTCCCTCCAGTCCCGCAGTTCCGGCCATCAGGATCTCCATGTCCGATGTTCCGGCTGTCATGATGTCCTGACCGGGTGTTCTGATTATCGGGATTTCCCTGCCTGATGTTCCGGCTGTTCCGGCCATCGGGATCTCCCGGTCTGCATCTCTCTCCGCAGGGATCTGGTCCCTGCAAAACCCTTCTCCGGACATCGTCCCGCAGACGATCGGCCGGGTCACGGCATCCGTCACCTCCGCATGGACCCCGCGGATCGTCAGGCCAAGGGGGAAGGCCGTTTTACAGATCTGGCTGACAAGGTCCCGCAGGGTCTCCTCCTCTATTTCCGGAGGCAGAAAGAGCACCGGTGAAAAGACGGTTCCCCGGACCTGCTCCGCTGCCAGGCTGTTCATTTTTCTGATCACTGCGAGCGTTCCCGCACAGCCTGCGGGAGTCTTCTCTGCCGTGCAGCCCTTCCGGCTTTTGTGCGGACCTTCTTTTCCCGCCCGTAAGGACATCCTCTGCCTCTCATGCAGAATCACATCCTCCACCGACCGTTTCAGGACATTTTCATCAATGATTCCGTATCGAAGCTTCATATTCTCTCCACCTATGATCAGGCGGCTCCTGTCCGGAATTATTTCCACAACTCAGCTACAAATATTCATTATATCTTTCCCCCCTGTTCTTTGCAAGACAGACCGGAAATGTGTTAGAATGGAACACGTTTGGCGTTACAGGGGGAGGAAACAGGGAACGGACCCATTCATCCCTCTGCCGGAACAAAGATGCACCTTACGCAGAAATCACAAGGAGAGCACAGTTTCATGTACAACAAACTGACAGAACATGATATCGCGGAAATGGAAAAAGAGATCGAACACCGCAAGCTGGTACTGCGTCCGCAGCTTCTGGAAGATGTCAAAGAGGCCAGAGCGCACGGGGACCTGAGTGAAAATTTCGAATACCATGCCGCGAAGCGGGAAAAAAACCGCAATGAAAGCCGGATCCGCTTCCTGGAGAGAATGATCCGGACCGCCAGGGTCATTGACGATACCTCCGCAAAGGACGAGGTGGGCGTCGGCAAGACGGTGACGATCTACATTCCCGAGGATGATGAAGAAGAGACCTATACCATCGTGAGCACCATGCGGCAGGATTCGATCCACGGCCTTATCAGTGTAGAGTCCCCTCTGGGAAAAACACTGCTGGGACACCGGGCCGGTGATACCGTGCAGGTCCGCGTGAGTGACAGCTACAGCTATGCGGCACAGATCCGCGATATCCGGGTGACAGACGCCGCCCGGGAGGCAAAGCTCAGAAGTTTCTGATGCATTACTTCATTATGAATTACTTCATTACCTGCAGTTAATCTTGACTTTTTCCCGGCAACTTCTTATAGTATAGAAAGTTTCGCTTTACTGCTTAAACGCGTAGACGCGTAACACTTTAATTTACTAAAGCGTACAGAATCATTCACGCACGCTTTCCGCTGCTTTTATGATGAATGAAGACCAGGACACAGGAGGAGACCATCATGGTTATTACAGACTTTCTGGAAAAAAATGCCCGCGAATATCCGGATGACATCGCCCTCGTGGAACTGAACCCCGAGGTAAAAGTCCCCCGTCTCACGACCTGGAAAGAGTATGAACTCATCCAGCCCCTGAGCGAGGTTCCTTACCGGACAGAGATCACCTGGGCTGTATTTGACGAAAAGGCCAACCGCGTCGCGAATTTCCTGCTCGCGCGCGGCATCGTCAAGGGCGACAAGGTCGCGATCCTGCTCATGAACTGCCTCGATTGGCTGCCGATCTATTTCGGCGTGCTCAAGGCAGGTGCGATCGCCGTCCCGCTGAACTTCCGCTATTCCGCGGAGGAGATCGAGTACTGCGTCAATCTGGCGGAAGCGGACATCCTGATCTTCGGCCCTGAGTTCGTCGGGCGCGTCGAAGAGATCGCGGACAATATCATCCAGCACCGTCTCCTTCTGTATATCGGATCCTCCTGTCCCTCTTTCGCGGAGGATTTCGGCGCACAGACCGCCAACTATTCCAGCAAGGCCCCCGGCCTTACCATCGACGAGGACGACTACGGCGCCATCTACTTCTCCTCCGGCACCACGGGCTTTCCCAAGGCGATCCTGCACAAGCACAGCGCGATCACCCATGCCGCGATCATGGAGCAGAAACATCACGGCCAGCAGAGGGGCGACACCTTCCTCTGCATCCCGCCGCTCTACCACACAGGCGCCAAGATGCACTGGTTCGGCTCCCTCGTCTCCGGCGGCAGGGCAGTGCTGCTGCGCGGCACGACCCCCGAGGTCATTCTGGACACTGTATCCAGGGAACACTGCACAGTCGTCTGGCTCCTCGTCCCCTGGGCACAGGATATCCTGGATGCCATCGACAATGGCAGCGTGAAGCTTGAAGACTATGAGCTGGACCAGTGGCGCCTGATGCACATCGGCGCACAGCCTGTCCCGCCCTCCATGATCAAGCACTGGCTGGAATATTTCCAGCACCACAAATACGACACAAACTACGGCCTGTCCGAATCCCTCGGACCCGGCTGTGTCCATCTCGGCGTGGAAAATCTCCACAAGGTTGGGGCCATCGGCATCCCCGGCTACAAGTGGGAATGCAGGATCGTTGATGAAAACCGTCAGCCGGTGCCGCAGGGCGAGGTCGGCGAACTGGCCGTCAAAGGTCCCGGCGTCATGATCTGCTACTACAACAACCCGGAGGCGACCAAAGAGGTCCTGGACAACGACCGCTGGCTCTACACCGGAGATATGGCCATGCAGGACGAGGACGGCTTCTACTATCTGGTAGACCGCAAAAAGGACGTCATCATCACCGGCGGCGAGAATATCTACCCCGTCCAGATCGAGGATTTCCTGCATGCCTTCGAACCGGTCAACGACGTCGCTGTCATCGGCCTTCCCGAAAAGCGTCTGGGCGAGATCGCAGCTGCGATCATCCAGGTCAAAGAGGGCTTTACCTGTACCGAAGAAGAGGTCAACCAGTACTGCAGAAAACTCCCCCGCTACAAGCGCCCCCGCAAGATCATTTTTGCCGAAGTTCCCAGAAATCCCACCGGCAAGATCGAAAAACCCAAACTCCGCGAAAAATACGGAGCAGCCTTCCTCGTTGCGGCAGAAAATGAGATGCAGCAAAAGGAAGAGATCGAAGAGATCAGCAAATAAGAGAATAATAATAAAAAACCACGAAACTGTCCTGCAAACAGGCAGCTTCGTGGTTTTTACTTTTCTTTTCAGATTCCGGAAGATCTACGGCACATCAATCCCCCTCTCCGAGAGGTTCACGATCCTGTCCTCCTCCGGAATAAAAGAGAAATAATGCTCTTCCTCAACCTGCTCTTCCCCCTCTTCGATCCTGATCAGAAGCTTCATATAGATTTCCCGCACGATACCGGTTTCGTCTATCCGAAAGCCCTGCATCTCCATGGAGCTGATCTCCCCTCTCAGATCCGCCTCCTGCGCCAGCTTTCCGACCTGCAGGGACAGATCCACCCCCCGCATACCGGTCCTCACCAGGGCCTCCCTGCACGTGACAGGAAGCCCTTCCTTCTCATCCGCACAAAGAGTCGTCAGATTGTATGTCCTTGTATCTTCCTCTGCGGTATACCAGACGACTGTCACCTGGGGAAATCCCTCTGTATCGCTGACATAGCACCGCATTTCCAGATGGTCTTTATTTTTCTTCGCTTTTTCATATATCCTGCGCAGCTTCTTTGTCTCTCTCTCCAACTCATGAATGCTCTGCTGCAGCTGCTCGTTTTCCGAGTAAAATTCCGGGATCTGCACACTTGTCCCGTTTCCCGTGCTGTACTCCTCCAGCCGGATCCTGATTTTTGCATCCGTGTTCTCCGTACTTTTGCATGAGGAAAGAATGCACAGAAAAAGCAGGAGCAGTATCCATTTCACTGTCTTTATTCTGTTTTTACCGCTTTTCACGATTTTATGATTCCTCTCAGACTGTATTAATTTCAGACTGTATCAATCACTGTGTGAAGTCTCATACTGACTTTACGAGAATGCGCCGGCTGTCTTTCAATTGTTTTAGCAATACTGAAACTGTCCGGTTATTATTTCATATTTCTTTTATATTCAATATCCTAATCGATTATAACACAGAGGAAAAAATGTGGTACAATGAATACCTATTCTGAATAAGAATTGATAATGATCGCACTGCAGTACACGCCTTTCGGGAGGGCGTGTCTTTTAACAGGATTGCAAAGAACCATAAACTTAAAAAATGGCTGAATAATAGCGAAAAGGCTGAAAAATATGAGACTGAGAAATATTCCGGGAGCACGCGATGCGATCGCCGCAAGCCCCTGGGTCATCCACGAACCTGAGAAAAAATGCGGCTTATGGAAATCTGTTTTTGAAAATGACCATCCGCTCCACCTGGAGATCGGTACAGGAAAGGGGCGGTTTATCATGCAGCTCGCGCAGGAGCACCCGGAGATCAATTATATAGGGATCGAAAAGTACTCCAGCGTCCTGCTCCGCTGCCTGGAAAAACAGGAGGAGCTCCAGCTTCAGAACCTGGTGTTTATACGAGGGGACGCAGAACTGCTCAATACATATTTTGCAGAGGGAGAGATTGAAAAGATCTATCTCAATTTTTCCGACCCCTGGCCCAAGGAGCGCCACGCCAGGCGCCGCCTTCCATCCTCCGAATACCTGCGCAGATATGACCGGATCCTTGCGCAGGGAGGCGTGATCGAGTTCAAGACCGACAACAAAGATCTCTTCGAATTCGCCGTAGATGAAGTCACGCAGAGCGCGTTTGAGATCGCGCAGATCACCAGAGACCTCCACAATGATCCTGTCATGAATGTGGGAAATATCATGACGGAATACGAAGAAAAGTTTTCAAAAAAAGGAAATAAGATCTGCAAATATATTCTCCGGAGAAGAACACAGGACAATCCCTGAAGATACAAGACCGGCAGAATAAAAGATTTCTCCTATACCGGGAGTCCTGCGCATGAAAAGATCAATCATTCATTTATACCATAACAGGAAGATATGATCCGATGAGTTTAATGAGATATAAATATCGTACCGCCGCCCTGCTTCTGGCTGCCGTCCTTGCTGCTTCTTCCTCCCTTTCGATTCCGCAGCCTGCCATGGCAGCTGATGCCGCCCCTTTCAAAGAAGCGGAAGCAGCAAATAAAAGTACGGAAAACACCACCGGGGAAGATAAAAAGACCGGGAACGAAGAACAGGCAGTAAAGACCGGATCAGACGAGGCAACACCGGAAAACGCCGGGACAAACAGTTCCGGGACACAGCAGACAAAAACGGAGAATGCCGGAACAAACGGCACCGGGACGCAGCAGACAAAAACGGAGAATGCCGGAACAAACGGCACCGGGACGCAGCAGACAAAAACAGAGAATGCCGGGACAAGCAGTTCCGGGACACAGCAGACAAAAACGGAGAATGCCGGGACAAGCAGTTCCGGGACACAGCAGACAAATACAGAGAGTACCACGGAAGGCAGTACAGGAGAAAAAAGCACCGAAGAAAACAGCGATGAGGAGGGAACCCCGGCTGCTTCTTCTCCCTACGATTCTCCTCTGGAATTCAAGTATATTTATACAAAAGAAGGCGTGGAGGACCTGCCTGCAGAGCGCGCCGCCAACAAGGCGCAGCCGCCCCAGACCAATATAGATCCCGCATGGCCGCAGGGACCTTCCATCGGCGCTGCGGGTGCTGTCGTCATGGACGCGGACAGCGGGGAAGTGCTCTATGCAAAAAACATGTATATGCACCTGTATCCGGCGAGCATCACGAAGGTCATGACCGCCCTCCTTGCCTATGAGAACCTGCGCCCGACCGACAAGATCACGTTTTCGGAAAACGCTGTTTTCGGGATCGAGCGTGGAAGCTCCAACATCGGGATGGATGTCGATGAATCCATCACGGTGGAGGAGGCCCTCTACGGGCTCATGGTCGCTTCCGCAAATGAAGTGGCAGTCGCTCTGGGGGAGCGCGTTTCCGGGAGCGAAACTGCCTTCGTCAACCTGATGAATCTGCGGGCGGAGGAACTCGGATGCCGGAATACACATTTCGTCACGACAAACGGGCTGCATGACAAAGACCATTACACCTGTGCCTACGATATGGCACTGATCGCGCGCGAGGCCTACCGCCATCCCGATCTGATCGAGTACATGTCACAGACTAACTATCATTTTGAAGCAAGTGACGGCCAGCCGGATGATTTCTGGATCGGGAATACCAATTCCTTTCTGAACGGGGTGATTACCTGCGACGATGTGGCAGGCGGCAAGACAGGATATACCGACGAAGCCAGGGAAACATTGGTCACCTTCGCGGAACGTGACGGAAAGCGGCTCATCTGCGTGATCATGCGCGAAGAGCCTCCCTACCAGTATTATGAAACGATCGACCTGCTCGACTACGCCTATGACAATTTTGACGAGTTCAGAGTCGCCCGCGAAGAAAACCGCTTTACAATGCAGGACAGTGCTTTTCTCTCATTCGGCACAGATATTTTCGGAAACAGCAGGCCCCCTTTTACTATTGACAGCAGTGCCGTCCTGATGCTTCCCAAAAATGCCTCCTTCCGGGATCTGACAGCATCCATCATCCCTTTCACCTATGAGGGGACAGCAGAGACTGCTTCTGCAGGAGCCACAGATGATACATCGCAGGACGATCCCGGCGCGGCAGCTGACACAGCAGGGGAAAATCCGGAAGACCCTTCGCATACTGCAAAGGACGGTACCCGGATCCTCGGCAGGATCCAATATAAATATCATGAGTACGACCTGGGGACTGTCGATGTACTGTTCGATCCCTCTGTAAATACGGTTGAAGCAGAAACCGGCACAGCTTCTTCAGAAGCGGCAGATACCGGTACTTCCTCCAATGCAGCCAGCACCGCTGCCGCCTCCGAAACAGCAGATGTCAACCTCCCGAAAGGCAGCAGCCGCGCGGCGGGAAGCCCTGCTGTCCCTGAAGAGGTCCATGGGATACGATCCCTGTTTTTTGCACTCGTACATACAGGCGCGCACGGCTCCATCTACCTGAACATCCTTCTATTTGTCCCGCTTCTGCTGGCTGCCGCCTTCCTCCTCTGTGTTATTTTCTGGATCCGCAGCTATTTTGCGGAACTGAAAAGACGCCGCAGCAGAAAAAGACGCCGCGCAGCACGCGCACAGCAGCAGTCTTTGCAGGAACGATCTCTTGAAGAAAGGTATACAGACCTCGGACCTTCCGGTGGCAGATCCTTCAATCAAAGAACTTCCAATGGAAGATCCTCCGACAGCAGATCTTCCAACGGCAGATCCTCCGACAGCAGATCCTCCGACGGCAGATCCTCCGGCCGAAGGACTTCCGGGAACGGATCCCAAAGGCAGCACAGACCGGGATAATCGTGAACCGCATAAGAACCATGAACCGTAATAAACCCGGAAAAAAATCCGACGCACAGGGCCTCACGCGGGTCCTGCGCGTCGGATTTTCGCTGTATAAAGCAGCAAAATCCGTTATAAACTGCCTGTACGAAAAACAGGATCGGCAATAACGCCGATCCTGTTTTTTTATTCAGAGTCTGTCAATGCAGCTCTGATCCCCGTCGTCTGGTCATAAACAGTATAAATGTCTTCGATCACAGACGCTCAAAATGAAGACCGGACCTCTGGATATTCTCTGATCAGCCCTCGTAAGCCTTGCAGATCAGGGAGCAGCCCATGCCGCCGCCGATGCAGAGCGTTGCAAGACCGGTCTTTGCGCCGGTCCTCTCCATGTTGTGGACAAGGGTGACGAAGATACGGCAGCCGGAAGCGCCTACGGGATGTCCGAGAGCAATCGCACCGCCGGTGATGTTCAGCTTGGAAAGATCAAACTTCAGGTCTTTGCCGACTGCGACAGACTGTGCCGCAAATGCCTCATTTGCCTCATAGATATCGATGTCATCGATGGTCATGTTGAGTCTCTTGAGGAGCTTTGTGGTGGATTCCACAGGGCCTACGCCCATGATGCGGGGATCTACGCCGCCGAGGCAGCCGCCGATCCACTCGACCTGTGCCTTGACACCGAGCTCTTTTGCCTTCTCTTCGCTCATGACGACGACAGCTGCCGCACCGTCATTGATACCGGAGGCATTACCGGCTGTGACAAAACCATCCTTGTTGATGGGCTTCATGCCGGAAAGGGACTCTGCAGTCGTGCCGGGACGAGGACCTTCATCCTTGTCGAAGATAACGGTTTTCTTCTTCTCTTTGATCTCGACAGGAACGATCTCCTTGTCGAACCAACCGTTCTCCTGCGCGGTAACGGCCTTCTGCTGGCTGTTTGCTGCGAACTCATCGAGCTCCTGGCGGGTCAGGCCCCACTCCTCAGCTACGTTGTCGGCAGTCTTGATCATGTGGTAGTTATTGAAAGCATCCCACAGCGCATCCTTGATCATGGTGTCGACCAGAACGCCGTTATTCATACGATAACCGAAACGGCCCTTCTCAAGAGCGAAGGGAGCCATGGACATGTTCTCTGTGCCGCCTGCAACGACGATGTCCGCATCGCCTGCCTTGATCATCTCTGCAGCCATGTTGATGGCATTGAGGCCGGAACCGCAGACTACGTTGATGGTGACAGCGGGGCAGGTAACAGGGAGGCCTGCCTTGAGGGTGCACTGACGTGCCACGTTCTGTCCCTGGGAAGCCTGGATGACACAGCCCATGATAACTTCATCTACCTGGTCAGCGGGTACATTCGCACGCTTCAGAGCTTCCTTGATAACGATCGCACCGAGCTCCGTAGCAGGAGTATTGGACAGAGCTCCGCCCATCTTACCGATCGCAGTACGGCATGCACCCGCAATAACAACTTTCTTAGACATAAGTTTTCCTCCTTTGCCATTTTAAAAAGTATCTTTTGTATTTTTCAATGATGATATCATTTTCTGATATCCTATTGAACGACCACAGGGTATTTTAACCAGACAATTGTCAGAAAGCAGAACCACGTAAAAACAGCACTGCGGACTGCTCTGATAGAACATCGTTAAAATCTTCTCTAATTATTTTATGCAATATTGCCCAAACAGGCAAGCCATATTTTAGCGGTTATTGTACAGGTTTGAATGAAATAACCTCATTTTTTTCACTTTCAGGATCCGGATTCCTCCGGGCTCTCTTCACCTGCGGGGATATTTTCTCCTTTTTCTCCGCCGGTTCCTGCATCTTCTGTGACACTGCCGCGGACCTTGGCGATCCTGACAACCTTTACACCTTCGTCGAGGTTCATCATCTTCACGCCCTGGGTGATGCGGCCGATCGGGTTGAAATCACTCGCGCGCAGCTGGATGATGATGCCGGCCGTGTTGATCATCATGACCTCCTGCTCATCGGTGACTGCCTTTACCCCGATCAGCTTTCCGGTCCTCTCCGTGATCTGGTAGCATTTGAGGCCCTTTCCGCCCCGGCTCTGTCTGCGGAACTCGTCCAGGGATGTGCGTTTGCCCATGCCGTTCTCTGTGGCAAATAAAAGGGAATCCCCCTGGGTGTCGATCTGCATGCCGACGATCTCATCACCTTCGGCCAGATCCATGCCCCTCACACCGCTGGAGACCCTGCCCATGGAACGGACATCCGTCTCCTTAAACCGGATGCACATGCCTGATTTCGTCACGAGGAAGATATCGTTTTCGGCATTGGTCTGCTTGACATCGATCAGCTCGTCCCCCTCCCTGAGGAGGATGGCGATGATGCCCTTGTTGTGGATATTCGCAAATGCGGACAGCGGAGTCTTTTTCACTGTGCCGTTTCTGGTCGCCATGAAAAGATTGTTCCGTTCCTCATTCTCATCCATGATGGGGATGACAGCCGTGATCTTTTCCCCCGGCTGCAGATCCAGGAGGTTCACGATCGCCGTACCCCGGGAATTCCTTCCCGCCTCCGGGATCTTATAGGTCTTCATGCGGTAGGCGCGGCCCATGCTGGTGAAGAACATGATATAATCGTGGGTCCTCGTCATCAGAAGATCCTCGATATAGTCGTTCTCCAGCGTCTGGATTCCTTTTATGCCCCGGCCGCCGCGGCCCTGCACCCGGAAATTGTCCTCCGTCATGCGCTTGATATAGCCGAGGGATGTCCGGGCCACCACGACATTTTCGTTTTTGATGAGGTCCTCGATCTCAAAGTCCGCGGCATCGGCCTCGATACGGCTGCGGCGGTCGTCCCCGTACTTCTCCGCGATCACGTTGATCTCCTCTTTGATCACGGCGAGAAGCTTCTTCGGGTCTGCGAGGATCTCCTTCAGCTCTTCGATCCGCGCCAGGAGATCCCGGTGCTCTTTTTCCAGCTTTTCCCGTTCCAGACCTGTCAGAGCCCGCAGACGCATGTCCACGATGGCCTGTGCCTGCACGTCATCGAGGCCGAAGCGCTCTGTCAGAGCCGCCTTGGCCGCCTGCACATTCGGGCTGTGCCGGATGATATGGACGACTTCATCGATATTGTCCAGAGCGATGAGCAGACCTTGCAGGATATGATCCCGCTCCTCCGCCTTGTTGAGGTCATACCGGGTCCTGCGGGTGACCACGTCCTCCTGGTGCCGCAGGTAATGCATCAGCATATCCAGCAGGTTCATGACCTTGGGCTCGTTGTTGACCAGGGCCAGCATGGTGATGCCGAAGGTGTCCTGCATCTGGGTATGTTTGAACAGCCGGTTCAGGACGACGTTGGGATTGGCGTCGTGACGCAGTTCGATCACGACCCGCATACCTTCGCGGTCGGATTCGTCCCGCAGGTCCGTGATGCCGTCGATCCGCTTGTTTTTGACGAGCTCCGCGATCTTCTGGATCAGGTTCGCCTTGTTCACCAGATAGGGGAGCTCCGTGACGACAATGCGGTGCTTCCCGTTCTGCATCGCCTCGATGTCCGTCACGGCGCGGGTGATGACTTTTCCCTTGCCGGTCATATAGGCCTGCATCGCCCCGGACGTACCCATGATGATGCCGCCGGTGGGAAAATCAGGCGCCTTGATGATCGGCAGGAGCTCCGTGATCTCTGTATCTCTGTCCTCCTCGATCCGGTTGTCGATGATCTTCGTCACGCCGGCCACAACTTCCCGGAGATTGTGCGGAGGGATATTCGTCGCCATACCGACGGCAATGCCCGTCGTGCCGTTTACCAGCAGGTTCGGGAAACGGCTGGGCAGGACAGACGGCTCTTTTTCCGTCTCATCGAAGTTGGGCACAAAGGTCACGGTATCCTTGCCGATATCCGCCAGCATCTCCATGGAGATCTTTGTCAGGCGGGCTTCCGTATACCGCATGGCCGCCGCGCCGTCTCCGTCCACACTGCCGAAATTCCCGTGGCCGTCCACAAGCGTATAGCGCATCGACCAGGGCTGTGCCATATTGACAAGCGCGCCGTAGATCGAACTGTCTCCGTGGGGATGATATTTACCCATGGTATCACCGACGATACGCGCGCACTTTCTGTGGGGCTTGTCCGGACCGTTATTGAGCTCGCTCATGGCATACAGAATGCGCCGCTGGACGGGTTTTAAACCGTCGCGGACATCCGGAAGCGCGCGCTGCGCGATGACGCTCATCGCGTAGTCGATGTAGGAGCTCTCCATGGTCTTTTTGAGGTCTACTTCCTGTATGCGGTCAAAAATAGTGTCGTCCATCCTGTTTCCTTTCGGGTTTTCCGCACAGTTTTTCTTTTTTTGTGTAAAAACTACGCAATGCTTCGCGCTGAGGCGCTCACGCATTGCTCCGAACATTCGGATTCCGCTCGTTTTGTGCAAAAATCATGCACAAAACGGCTCCTTCCTCATGTTTGGACGCTCGTCAAGGCTTCACGAATGCCCGGGCAAGCCCGGCATTCGTTCAGCTTTTCCTCGCTGTTTTTACACATCTAAGTTCTTCACAAATTTCGCGTTCTTCTCGATGAATTCCCTTCTGGGTTCCACTTTGTCGCCCATCAGGATCGTGAAGGTGAGGTCGATCTCCGACTCTGTCTCCTCATTGAACTGTACGCGCCTTAAGACTCTGCGCTCGGGGTCCATCGTCGTCTCCCAGAGCTGTTCGGGATCCATCTCTCCCAGTCCCTTATAGCGCTGGATGCGGTTGTTCTGGTCTCTGCCGACCTCATCGAGGATCTTCGCCAGCTCCTCGTCGCTGTAGGCATACCAGACCTTTTTGTTTTTTTCCAGCTTGAACAGGGGCGGCATGGCCAGATAGACATGGCCCTGCCGGATCAGCTCCGGCATAAAGCGGTACAGGAAGGTCAGCATCAAAGTATCGATATGGGCGCCGTCGACATCCGCATCCGTCATGATGATGATCTTGTCGTAGCGGAGTTTGGTGATATCGAAATCATTGTGGATCCCGGTCCCGAAGGCCGTGATCATGGCCTTGATCTCCTCATTGGCATAGATCCGGTCCTCGCGGGCTTTTTCCACGTTGAGGATCTTGCCCCGGAGCGGCAGGATGGCCTGTGTCGCGCGGCTGCGGGCGGATTTTGCGCTGCCGCCTGCGGAATCTCCCTCGACGAGGAATATCTCACAGTTTTTCGGATCCTTGTCGGAACAGTCCGCCAGCTTTCCGGGCAGGCTCATGGAATCCAGTGCGGTCTTCCGGCGGGAGAGGTCTCTCGCTTTCCTGGCCGCTTCCCTGGCGCGCTGTGAGAGGATGGATTTTTCACAGATTTTTTTCGCGATCGCGGGGTTCTGCTCCAGAAACCAGGTCAGCTGCTCCGAGACGACACTGTCCGTTGCGCCGCGCGCCTCCGTGTTTCCCAGCTTCTGCTTGGTCTGGCCTTCAAACTGCGGATCTTCGATCTTCACGCTGATGATCGCCGTGATCCCCTCGCGGATATCCTCCCCCGTCAGGTTCTGGTCGCTGTCCTTGAGAATCTTGTTTTTGCGGGCGTACTCATTAAAGGTCTTGGTCACCGCATTGCGGAAGCCGACCAGGTGCATGCCCCCCTCCGGCGTGTTGATATTGTTGACAAAACTGTATTCGCTGTCCGTATAGGAGTCGTTGTGCTGCATGGCGACTTCCACATAGACATTGTTTTTGGTCCCCTCGAAATACATGACAGTGTCATAGAGAGGCGTCTTGTGGTGATTGAGATAGGTCACAAATTCCCGGATCCCGCCTTCGTAACAGAAAGATTCCTCCTGCGGAGTGATCTGGTCATCCCGGCGCTCGTCCCGCAGATTGATGCGCAGCCCTCTGGTCAAAAAAGCCATTTCCCGCAGACGCTGGCGCAGGACGTCATATTCAAATACAGTCGTCTCTGTAAACATCTGCGGATCGGGCAGGAAGGATACTGTCGTTCCTGTCGTGTCCGGTTCGCAGACGCCGGTCTCTTTCAGCGGCGAAGTCGTCTTTCCTCTGGAAAAACGCTCCCGGTAGACCTTTCCTCCCTGCCGGATCTCCACTTCCAGCCACTCGGACAGGGCATTGACGACAGAAGCGCCCACTCCGTGCAGGCCGCCGGACACCTTATAGCCCCCTCCGCCGAATTTACCGCCGGCATGAAGCTCCGTAAAGACCAGGTCGACTGCATTGCGGCCGGTCTTGTGGTTGATCCCGACCGGGATTCCCCTTCCGTTGTCCACCACCGTGATGGAATTATCCGGGTGGATGACCACAGTGATCTCCGAACAGAATCCCGCAAGGGCCTCGTCGACCGCATTGTCCACGATCTCATAGACCAGATGGTGCAGTCCTCTGGAGGAGGTAGTCCCGATATACATGCCCGGGCGCTTGCGCACTGCCTCCAGCCCCTCGAGGACCTGGATCGCGTCCGGCGTGTACTCTCCGACTTCCGTCGTATCCTTCACGTTGTCATCCGGATACTCCGCTTCATTTTCCCTGTAACTTTCTTCCTGCACGAAATTCTTTTCTACCAAATCCTTTTCTTTTTCTGTATGATCTGTCTTTTCCCTTTTTTCCTTTTCCGACATGTATTTCTCCTGTATGTTGTCAAAAAAAAACGAAAAATGTCCCGGATCACAGCCGCCGGTTGTTATTTACCTGAACCCGGATCCTCCTCCGGCTGTGATTTTTTCACACAGCTGCCATCCTCGATCTGAAATACCTGATCGATTTTAAACCGGTTGTTTACAAATTCATCCAGTCCCGTACAGGTGATAAAGGTCTGGATCCCTCCGATCGAGCTGAGCAGATAATTCTGTCTGCCGCTGTCCAGCTCCGAGAGGACATCGTCCATCATCAGGACAGGGCTGTGTCCGATCGCTTTTTTCACCAGGTCGATCTCTGAGAGTTTGAGAGAGAGGGCGCAGGTCCTCTGCTGTCCCTGCGACCCGTACCTGCGCAGGTCCGTCTCCCCGTCCATAAAAGAAAAATCATCCCTGTGCGGGCCGGTCGATGTGGTCTTCATATGGATATCCCGGTCCCTGCTGCGGCGGATCTTTTCCGCAAAATCTCCCTCTTCCGTATTCGGTTCATAGCGAAGGGACAGATGTTCCCGGTTCCCGGAGAGCTTTCCGTGGAGGTCGCCCACGATTCCATTGAGATCCTCTATAAAGCTTCTGCGGCTTGCGATGATCTTCTGTCCGTAACTGATCAGCTGGGAGTCCCAGATATCCAGTGTCTCCTGCAGGTCCGGAAATATATAGATGTCCCGCAGGAGCCTGTTCCTGTTCTCGACCGTCTTGTTGTACTGGTTCAGGTTGTACAGATAGGAGGCGTCCAGCTGACAGAGCTCCATATCCATGAAACGGCGCCTCTCCGCAGGTCCGTTTTTCACGATCCCCAGGTCCTCCGGTGAAAAAAAGACGATGTGCAAAAGCCCGATCAGCTCGGACGCTTTCCGGATCCTCTGTCCGTTGATCGCGATTCCCTTGGACCTGTTCTTCCGAAGGTGCATATCGACACGGTAATCGATCTCCCCCCGCATGAACAGGCTCCTGATATGCGCCTCTTCCCTGCCGAACCGGATCATGTCTCTGTCGCGCACGCCCCGGTGTGATTTTGTCGTGGAGATCATGTAGAGAGATTCCAGTATATTGGTCTTTCCCTGCGCATTTTCCCCGTACAGGATGTTTGTCCCCTCGGAAAATTCCAGTCCCAGAGACCTGATATTCCTGAAATCTGCCAATTCAAGACTGCTGATATACATATATACTCCATCAGAAATACCCTGCAGCAGTCCCTTACTTCAGGCTGCTCCTGACGACAAAAGAACCGTCTTTTGTCTCCACCCTGTCACCGTCGCGGAGCTTTCTGCCCCGCCGCGTATCTGTCTCTCCGTTTACCAGGACTTCTCCCTCCGTGACCATGATCTTGGCCTCGATCCCCGTCTGGGCAAGGCCCGCAAGCTTCAGCGCCTGTCCCAGCCGGATATACTCATCCCGGATCGATATTTCTTTTTCCATAAAAATCTGCCTCTTTTTCTGCCTTTTTCCTGCCGGCAAAAATCCCGGCCTGTATATCAGTCGTTACAGCACAGCTTCGCATTGCTGTACTGCAGCTGTCAATCTATGGTAATAAAATTCACCGGAAGGATCAGATAGCAGTACATGTCCTCCGCATCCCGGATAAAGCACGGTGCCTTGGGGCTCACCAGATACATGGCGATCTCCTCCTCGTCAATGACACGCAGCGCATCGATCAGGAACTTGGGATTGAAGCCGATATTCAGATCTTCTCCCTCTTTGCGGATCGCGATCACTTCATCCATGCTCCCGAGCGTCGTATTGATCCGCAGCTCCATCTCATCATCGCGGATCATGATAATGACGGGTTTTTTATCCTCCTCCTTGACCAGAAGCGTCGCCCTGTCCAGACAGTCCAGAAGCTCCCTCCGCCTGCAGATCACCCTTGTCTTGTAATTGCTGGAGAGCATCTTGTCGACTTTGTAGTACTCTCCCTCGATCAGACGGGAGACGACGATCGTATCATCGAAGGCAAAGAGGATATGCTTATCAGTGAAAAAGAGGTCCGCTGCCTTTTCCGTATCACCGCCCAGGATCTTGCCGATCTCGGTAAGCGTCTTTCCGGGGATGATCACCTTGCGGTTTTCATAAAACTCCCGCAGTTCCGCCCTGCGCGTTGCGATCCTGTGTCCGTCGAGGGCGACCATCCGGATATGATGGTTTGTAATCTCCAAAAGCTCGCCGGTCATCATGCCGTTGCTCTCGTTGGTGGAGATGGAAAAGATCGTTTTTGTGATCATGTCCCGCAGCGTATACTGGGAGAGCCGGATCCCCACAGACCTGTCGATCTCCGGCAGAAAAGCAAAATCGCTTCCATCCCTGCCCAGGATGGCAAACTTTGCATTCTCGCAGCGGATCATGACCTTCTCGCCGATCGTGTCGATCGATACATCCGAATCGGGGAGCTTGCGCACTATATTGGAAAAGATCTGCGCATCAACAGCGATCATACCTCTCTCGAGGATGATTCCCTGTGCGATCGTCTGGATCCCCAGTTCCATATCATTTGCCACCAGACAGATCTCTGCACCGGAGGCATTGATCATGATGCACTGCAGAATGGACATGGTCGTTTTTGAAGGAACGGCGCGGGAGACGATCTGGATCGCCTTCATAAGGTTTTCTTTGGATATTCTGATCTTCATGGAAAATACTCTTTTCTGTCAAAAAAATTTATCAAAAATGCGTGAGCGATATAAAAGATAAGATCGTAGTCATATTATTATAGGATGTTGAAATGTGCATAACTTCCTATATTATACGCTTTCAGGCCTGAAAATACAATCTTATCAGGGCTGCGGAAAGGTCCGCGGGATTGTGGAAAACATGCGGAAATCCATGTGGAAAAAGGAAAATATTCCACAGCGGAGAATTATTCGTTACCGTACAGGCCTGCCTGGAAACCCGGGTTAAAGGGCGCGGATAGTGACCGTTTTTATACTAGGTTCAGCTTTTTGAGGATCACATCTACGTTCCCCCTAAGTTCCCCGTTTGTGATCATCTCGTTTTTGATTTTGTCGACACCGTAAATAACTGTGGAGTGGTCTCTCTTTCCGAGGAGTTTTGCGATCGCATCGAGCGTCGCATCGGTATATTCCCTGCAGATGTACATGATGACCTGACGGGGGATCACCAGCGAGGCGTTCTTTTTCCTGGATAAAATGTTGGCGGCCCGGACGTCGTAGTGCTCACAGACAACGCGGAGGATCATCTCCGGTGTGATGACATTCTGACTGTCCGGATCGATGATGTCCTTCATGGCCTCCCTTGCGTTGGTAAGATTCGCTTCTACATTATTGAGCTGTGAATAGGCGATGATCTTGATGATGGCGCCTTCCAGTTCCCGGATGTTGGATTTTATATTCGTCGCGACATATTCCAGGATCTCATCGTCCAGATGTCTTCCGTTGATTTCCATGTTTTTCCGCAGGATGGCCATCCTTGTCTCATAGTCCGGCGGCTGGATGTCTGCGATCAGGCCCCACTCAAATCTGGACCGGAACCTCTCGTCGAGTGTTTCCATCTCGCGCGGGGGGCGGTCGGAGGATAGCACGATCTGCTTTCCCGCCTGGTGAAGCTCGTTGAAGGTGTGAAAAAACTCCTCCTGTGTGGACTCTTTACCTATTATAAACTGGATATCATCGATGAGGAGGACGTCCACGGTCCTGTACTTGTCGCGAAGGCGAGCCATCGAAGCAGCATTACCGCTTCTGATCGATTCGATGACTTCATTCGTGAACTGCTCGCTCGTGACATACAAAACCCTCTTGGAAGGATTCATCTCCAGAATATAATGTCCGATCGAATGCATCAGATGCGTCTTTCCGAGACCGGCACCTCCGTACAGGAAGAGGGGGTTGTAGGTATTGCCGGGAGACTCCGCGACAGCGACACAGGCCGACTGGGCAAGATTGTTGTTTTTGCCGACGATAAATGTGTCGAAACGATATTTCGGGTTCAGATTCGCGTTCTCGATCTGCTGACTGCTGACGGCAGGAAGGGGGGCGGAAGGCGATTCCTTCTCCGCAGAACCATCAGTCAGAAGGAACTCCACATCATAGTTCTCATCGAGCATCTCTGTGATCGTGATTTGAAAAAAGACCCTGTAGTTGTTGACAATATAATCGAGCATGATCGGCTTGTCGGACGGGATCCGGATATATACGGTATGATCGGCGATCTCTGCGATCTCCAGGCCTTCGATCCAGGTTTTGTAGGATATATTGGACAGACGGTATTCTTCGCGGATATGCTCTTTGATCCACGTCCATCTCTGTCTGATGATTTCGTCATTCATTTTTTCTTCTCCGGAGGGATATTCACCCACGATATCATTGATTCAGCGAACAGTTACAAATATATAATAAATCGGAAGAAACTTCAAACGGGGCAAGATATCCACAATTTGTGGATATCTTTGTTGATAACCGTAGGACCGCCTGAAATCAAATTCATTCACAAGCATAAAAATAAGAGTTATCCCCAATGTAAACAGGTATAAAATCGCGGTTCTGAAGGGAATGCAGAGAATAAATGTGCAGTTATCCACAAGTTATGCACAATTTGTGGATAGGCCAAATTGGTGAAATACTGATTTTGTGGAAATGTGGATAACTTTTTCTCTTCTACATCTTGTCTGAAAAAAATTTATTTTCCCATATTTTGTGTCGAATAGATGTGCGGTCCTGAACAGGTTTTCAACTTTATCCACATTTTGACGTGGAAAATATGTGGATAAGTTTTTCTTGACGCAGGAAGGGGATTTATATATAATTTTGCTGTTAGCGCCCTTATGGGGCAAGTGTGCCCGAAAACAGCAACCATACCCGCATCTGCCAGATCGTGCCGGAGCAGCCGGCACAGGATGATCCGGATGCCCGTCTGCAGGCCCGGTCCTGTCCGGGGATGCAGAGGAAAAGGGATATGCGACTATTCGGGAGCGGACTCTTTCTGTTACCGGCAGCCGCACGCAGTAAGGAACAGAGTCCGGAAAGTGATTCATCGGGATCAGTCGGGGAATCATTTTAGAACAATCAAATTCAGTTCAATTAATCAGATTAAGAAGAGTATTGAATAAAGGAGGATACATAAATGGCAAAGATGACTTATCAGCCTAAGAAAAGGCAGCGTTCGAAAGTACACGGCTTCTTGTCCAGAATGGCAACCAAGGGAGGAAGAAAGGTTCTTTCCGCCCGCAGGCGCAAAGGCAGAAAGCAGATCGCAGTCTGACCGTCAGGTCCGGAATACGATCCGGACAGGAAACAGGAGAGTCATGCTGGATACAGCATGGCTCTTTGTTCATCATTAAAAAAACCTGAATCTCGAATCAATGGAATCTCTGAAGAAAAACGCGGATTTTAAAAATTGTTATCAAAACGGAAAATCCTATGTGAACCGGCATCTCGTCATGTATGTGTGCGGCAATGGAAAGGACGGGAACAGGTTCGGGATCTCCGTGAGTAAAAAGGTCGGGAACAGTGTTGTCCGCCACAGGACGACACGCCTGATCCGGGAGGCAGTCAGACTCCATGAGACGGAGTTTCTCCCGGGACATGATATTGTATTTGTTGCCCGCGTGCGAGCAAAGGAGATCGGCTATTTCAGGATGGAGAATGCTCTGCTGCATCTGATCAAAAAGGCGGGGATCCGCAAATGACCTGTGAATAAAACGCGCATTGGTCTGCTCCACGGCGCGCAGGACCCGCTTGTCAGTCATTCTGCACAAAATAGAGAGAGGTAAAGATGAAGAAAATGATGGCACGTTCTATCAGAATGTACCAGAAATATCTTTCCCCGATGAAAAGTACGAAGTGTCCGTATATCCCCACATGCTCCCAGTACGGACTGGAGGCGGTGGAAAAATATGGCGCCCTGAAGGGAGGGGCGCTGGCGGCATGGAGGATTTTAAGATGCAATCCCCTGTCGGGCGGAGGGTATGACCCGGTTCCGTGATCTGTTTTTAGGAGGAATAAAGCTCCCATGTTATTAACGAAAAGTACAACATTTATTATAGGCCCGGTCGCTGAACTGATCGGTTACATCATGAACGGGATTTTCTATATCCTGGGAAAGATCGGGCTTCCAAATATCGGTCTGTCGATCATTATCATGACGATCCTGATCTACATGGCCATGCTGCCGCTGACGATCCGCCAGCAGAAGTTTTCCAAACTGCAGAGAAAAATGCAGCCGGAGATCAACAGGATCCAGAAAAAATATAAGGGCAGGACAGATAATGATGCCGTGACAGCCCAGCAGGAGGAGATCAGGCAGGTCTATGATAAATACGGCGTATCCACGACCGGAAGCTGTCTGCAGCTTCTGATCCAGATGCCGATCCTGTTCGCCCTCTATCGTGTTTTCTACAACATTCCGGCCTACCTTCCCCTGGTGAAGGACGCATTTTTCCCTCTGGTGGACAAAATCTATGAGATCGATCCGTCCGGCAGCATCCTTCTTTCGCAGGATGCCGACGGAAAGTATCTTTTCTCCAGTGTGTCGTCCTTCGCTAAACAGCTGACCAATGCTGTGGAAGCCGGTGTCGATACGAATATCAAGAACAGTTTTATCGATATCCTGAATAAGTTCCAGAGAACAGACTGGGCGACTCTTTCCGAAAAAGCGTCCTCTCTTTCGGAAAATATCACGACGACGACCGCAAAGCTGAACCAGTACAATAACTTCCTGGGAATCAACATTGCGGAATCTCCTTCCTCCATGTTTGCACGCGGGGGCTTTATGATCGTCATCGCTCTGGTCATTCCTCTGCTCGCTGCATTTACACAGTGGCTGAATGTCAAGCTGATGCCGCAGGCGGCTTCGGATGCCAATGACCAGGCTGCAAGCACCATGAAGACCATGAATGTCATGATGCCTGTCATGTCTGCCGTATTCTGCTTCTCCCTGCCCAGCGGCATGGGCCTGTACTGGATCCTCGGCGCAGTCGTCCGCAGCATCCAGCAGGTTTTCATCAATAAGCACATCGACAAGATGGATATTGATGAAATGGTCGAAAAGAACAGCGAGAAGGCAAAGGCGAAGGCGGAAAAGAGAAAAGAGAAGGCGAAGGAAAAATCCGCTCCCTCCTCCAGCGAGATCGCCGGAGCGACCAGAAGGGTTGCAGGAAATCAGAACAACCGGCTCATCACCAGGCTCAGCCAGGCGGAAGAAGAACGGATCGAGGAAATGAACCGGAACCGGAAACAGAAAAAATACAAAGAGGATTCTATGTCCTACAAAGCGGACCTGGTGAGACGTTTTAACGAGTATGGCAGAGATTCTGCAGAACAGTAAGGAGATATGAGAGGATAACTATGTCTCAGGAATATATTGAAATCACGGAGCGTACAGTTTCCGATGCCATTACGGTGGCCTGTCAGAAACTGGGAGTTCCCAGCGAGAGGCTTGAGTATGAGGTGCTCGAGCAGGGAAAAGCCGGTTTTCTGGGAATCGGTGCCAGAGCGGCAAAGATCCGTGCGAGGATCCGAAGCGGCGCTGAGGATATCGCTAAGATCGACACCAGTGCGATCATCAGTGACGTGCTGAGCGGCAGGGAAGAAAAAAAGGCAAAGGATCCTGCCGGAAAGGCAGCCGGAAAAAAAGAAAAAAACCGGGAGGACGAAAAAGAAGAAAGACTTGTTCCTTCGGGGACAGAGGACGCAGCTGCAGCTCCAAAGGATGAAAGCGGATCTGCTGCAGCAGAAGAAGCCGGAACTGCACAGAAATCTGCCGAGCGGCCCGGCAGGAGCAGCGCGGGCCGCGGACGGGGACATCGCAGGTCCCGCCGCCCTGATAAAGAGGAAGCCTTAGGATCCGTTTCTGATACCAGGGGTACAGATTCCACCAGTACCGGAGTTCCTGTGAAGGCTTCTGTGCCGAAAAAGCGCAGCGCTGTCCCGGCCCTGACAGATGAACAGATCGAGGAGATCCGTCAGAAGGCGGACACCTTCCTCATGGATGTGTTCCATGCCATGAATCTTGAGGCGGAAGTCAGCAGTGTTTATGACAAAGAGACAGGTATGCTCACCCTCGATATGAAGGGAGAGAACATGGGCGTTCTGATCGGAAAGCGCGGACAGACGCTGGATTCCCTCCAGTATCTGGTCTCTTTAGTAGTCAATAAGGGCGTGGACGGATATATTCATGTCAAGGCGGATACGGAAAATTACCGCGAGCGCCGCAAAAAGACACTGGAAAACCTGGCAAAGAACATCGCCTCCAAAGTCAAGCGCAACCGCACCAGCGTTGCTCTTGAACCGATGAATCCCTATGAGAGGAGGATCATCCACTCCGCTCTGCAGGGAGACCGCTATGTGACGACCTACAGTGAGGGAGAAGAACCCTACCGCAAGGTCATCGTGACAATGAAGGAATCATAAAGAATACAGATCCTGCCGCTGTTACATTCGGGTTTTGCGACAGTCTGTTCAGTAACGTGCCGCCTCATATTTCTGAGGCGGCATTTTTTTACTCTTGCAATTCTAAAAGACATCATGCAAAATCCATCATGAATCTTTTGATTTTTATTCTTCATCGCGCAAAACTCGCGGGCGAGTCTTGAAATCTTGTAAACATCAATTCAGTTCCAGGAAAACAGAGGTCTGCCATGAAAATGTATCCGGAATATGGTTGTACGGAGGAAGCTCCCAACGATACGATCGCCGCTGTGGCGACGGCCATGAGTACGGCCGGGATCGGGATCATCCGTGTGAGCGGTCCGGACGCGGTCCGGATCTGCGAGGGACTCTATGTGAACGCAAAGGGTCTTCATGATCTTGCATCCCATGCGCCCAATACGATCACATTCGGCTATATAGAGGATGAAACAGGGAACCGCGTGGATGAGGTGATGGTAAGCGTATTCCGTGCCCCTCACAGTTATACTACGGAGGATACAGTTGAGATCAACTCCCACGGGGGAATCTATCTGCTGGAGAGGATCCTGGACCTGGTCCTGCGGGCAGGCGCCCGTATGGCGGAACCGGGGGAGTTTACAAAGCGGGCTTTTTTAGGTGGCAGGATCGACCTCTCCAGGGCGGAGGCGGTAATGGATCTCATCGCCTCGCAGAATGAATTCGCCCGCAGGACGGCGATCGGGCAGCTTTCCGGCTCTATCTCCGAAAAGGTGAATGAACTCCGGTCCCTTCTTTTATATGAGATGGCCTTTATTGAGTCCGCCCTGGATGATCCCGACAGCTATGCCGGGGATCTGGAGGGCTATCCGGAGCGTCTGGACGGGGTCTGTGAAAAGACCCTGACACAGATGGAGGACCTTCTGGAAATCGGTGAAAAAGGGGCCGTGCTCAAGGAGGGGATACGGACGGCAATCATCGGAAGGCCCAATGCCGGCAAGTCTTCTCTTTTAAATTATCTCGCAGGGGCAGACCGCGCGATCGTGACAGAGATCGCGGGAACGACCCGCGATACCCTGCAGGAAAGCATCCGGATCCGGGGAATATCCCTGCGGGTCACGGATACGGCCGGCATCCGCGACACACAGGACCAGGTGGAAAAAATAGGGATCGAACGGGCAAAGGCCGCCGTCAGTCAGTCAGAGCTGGTTCTCTATCTGCTCGATGCCTCCGCAGGGATCACACAGGAGGATCAGTCCATTATTTCCCTTCTGCATCAGTGGAAGGAGGAAGCACCGGCCGTCAGAAAATGTATTCTGCTCTTGAATAAAAGTGACCTTCCTCCTGTGACAGATTCAGGTCAAGTTCATTCCTTTTTTCCGGAGGCGGATGCTTTTCTCACGTGCTCGCTCCGGACAGGGGAGGGTGCGGACCTTTTGGGGGACCGGATCGAGAAAATGTATCGTATGGGGGAACTCTCCCACCAGAGTGACGTCCTGCTCACAAATGCCCGTCACCGGGAAGCAGTCCGGGAGGCCTGCGAATCCCTGCAGCTAGTCCGGCAGAGTATCCGGGCCGGTATGAGTGAAGATTTCTTTGCCATCGATCTCATGAATGCCTATGCCAGCCTGGGAAAGATCACAGGGGATGCGGTCGGGGATGACCTCGTGGAGGAGATCTTTTCAAAATTCTGCATGGGAAAATAATGTGATATCACTTTTGAGCTTAACATCATAATATCCTTAAAACAGCACAAACGGTCCGCTGACAGCTGAAACAGTGCCGGGTTTTCATCATACATTTTTTATAAACAGGAGGTCATAACTGCAGATATGCTTTATACGATAGATACAGACATCTGCGTGATCGGAGCCGGGCATGCCGGCTGCGAGGCAGCACTGGCGGGGAGCCGTCTGGGATACAGGACGGTCCTGTTTACCATGAATGTGGACAGTATCGCCATGATGCCCTGCAACCCCCATATCGGGGGGTCTTCCAAAGGACATCTGGTACGTGAAATAGACGCACTCGGCGGCGAGATGGGAAAGAATATTGACAAGACTTTTATCCAGTCAAAGATGCTGAACATCTCCAAGGGGCCCGCTGTACATTCTCTGCGCACCCAGGCGGATAAGGCGGAATATTCGAGATCCATGCGGCAGGTCCTGGAAAACCAGGAAAACCTGACGATCCGGCAGGCGGAGGTCACGGACATCCTGACACAGCAGGAGCTTCAGGAATACCTGCGGACGGATCTCTGTTCAGAGGCTTCTCAGAACGGGAATGATTCACCCGGCGGGAAACCCCGTGTTGCAGCTGTCAGGATCCACACGGGAACGATCTATACCTGCAGGGCGGTGATCATCTGCACAGGGACCTATCTCAATGCGAGATGCCTGGTCGGCGAGTCGATCACAGAGACGGGACCCGGCGGCATGCAGCGCTCTACCTGGCTTAAAAATGCCATGGACAGGCTCGGCATCCCGCTGCGCCGGTTCAAGACCGGAACACCGGCCAGAATGGACGGCAGGACACTGGATTATTCAAAGATGAAGATCCAGCCCGGCGATCCTGTCGTCGTACCCTTTTCCTTTTCCACAGATCCGGCGGATGTACAGATCGAGCAGGTCCCCTGCTGGCTCACCTACACCAATGAGGAGACACATGCTGTCATCCGGCAGAATCTGGACCGGTCTCCCATCTATGCGGGGATCATCGAAGGGACCGGCCCCAGATACTGCCCCTCGATCGAGGACAAGGTCGTCAAGTTCAGTGATAAGAGCAGACATCATGTCTTCATTGAGCCGGAGGGGCGTTCTACCAATGAAGTGTATGTGGACGGTATGTCCTCCTCCATGCCGGACGACGTTCAGCAGCAGATGTACCGCACCGTTCCCGGTCTGGAAAACTGTGTCATCGTAAAGAATGCCTATGCGATCGAGTACGACTGCATCAATGCCAACCAGCTCAAACTCTCCCTGGAGACAAAGACAGTGGACGGACTCTTCTGTGCCGGCCAGTTTAACGGCAGCAGCGGCTATGAAGAAGCTGCCGCGCAGGGACTCATTGCCGGCATCAATGCCGTCAACATGATCCGGGGAAGGGAACCGCTGGTCCTGAAGCGGTCGGAGGCCTATATCGGCGTCCTGATCGATGACCTTGTGACAAAGGATAATCGGGAACCCTACCGCATGATGACATCCCGCGCAGAGTACCGCCTTCTGCTTCGCCAGGACAATGCCGACCTTCGTCTGCGAAAGTATGGATATGAGGAAGGAATCATCACACAGAACCAGTACGAGTATGTCTGCTTTAAGGAAAGGAAGATCCGGGAAGAAACAGAAAGGCTCAAAAAGAGCAGGATCGGCGCAGCTGCTTCAAACCAGGAGATCCTGGCTTCACTGGGCTCCGCACCGCTCAAAACTGCCTGCTCCCTGGCAGAGCTGATCTGCCGCCCGGAGCTCTCCTATGAAAAGACCGCAGCCCTGGATCCTGACCGCCCTGCTCTTTCAAAAGACATCACAGATCAGGTCGAGATCAATATCCGGTACGAAGGATATATCGACCGGCAGAAAAAACAGGTACAGCAGTTTGAAAAACTGGAGCACAAAAAGATTCCGGCCTCCATTAATTATGATGATGTGGGGAGCCTCAGAAATGAGGCGCGCCAGAAACTGAAAGAATTTCTCCCCTCTTCCATCGGACAGGCCTCCAGAATCTCCGGAGTCACTCCGGCTGATATCTCTGTCCTCCTGATCTATCTGGAAAAGAATCGGGGCAGGAAGATGTGAAATAAACGCAGACCGTCCACTGGTATTTTTTGTTGGTCTGCATTCTTTTATATGTGGCGGAATACATAATCTGCTAAAACCGGAACGGCAGTAAAATTGTTTCACGTGAAACATTTTACTGCCGTTTTTTCTGTTATAATATTCTTGATTACCTGGCTTTCAGAGGAGGCTTCTTATGAGATCATTCATAAAAAAGGAGGAGATCATTCCTCTACTAAAACGTACAGTGGAAGTGTATACAAAGCATGAAATGGGTATCTATGCCGGAAATGCAACCTATTATCTGCTGATCTCTTTTGTTCCTTTTTTGATGATGATCATTTCCATCATCAATATTCTTCCCTGGTTTTCCATAGATGATATAAGCAATTTTCTTATGAAAGTGGTGCCGGATATTCCCCAGCTCCGCACGGCGATCGTCAGTATTATCAAGAATCTGAACCGTCAGTCCGGAACGATCGTCATCTATGCCTTCGCATTTACATGCCTCTGGTCGGGATCCCACGGGGTCTCTGCCCTGATGGCGGGTCTGGAAAAGATCAATCATACGCAGAGAAACTATTTTCTGGATAAACCAAAAGCAATCATTTATTCCATCCTGTTCTCCCTGCTGATTCCGTCCATGCTTTTTTTTCAGATGCTCAGGGCGCCGATCAAGGATCTGGTCACGAGGATATTTACCTTCCTTTCCCTGCAGCAGATCGGTCACAGGATCAACCAGATCCTGCGGTTCAGCGGTATTATAACGATTGCCGCCATGACTCTGATCATTGTCATGACATTCACTTTTCTGCCGGCAGGAAAACGTAAAATCATCCACCAGCTCCCGGGATCTGTACTGACGTCCGTCTTATGGGTCGTGTTTACCAATGCTTTCGGCTACTTTATCACGCGGTTTTGGAAACTGTCGACTGTTTACGGGACGCTTGCTGCCGTATTCCTTGCGTCCATGTGGCTGAGATTCATCATCACCTTCCTGTTTTACGGGGCTTCTCTGAACAGAGCTATTCAGGTAAAAATATCCCGGGAATGCTCCACATAACCATTTACTGTATGCGACAGATTATAGATACATAGCAGCCACGATGAAGCGAATTTCTCTATTTTGCGCGCGTATTCCAAGACTGAAATGAAGAATAAAATCCCCCGGAAAATCTTAGATTAAGATAATCTTAGCTAAATAAGAAAGGATGTTTCACGTGAAACATAGAGATCATAGGACAATAAACGATCAAAATGGCGCGTCTGTTTCCTCTAATAGGCCTGATGCTTTTAAAGCCGATGATTTCCGGAGTGCGCCGGTGAACAGCAGATCTGATAACATGCTTCCTGCGGAAACTATGAAAGTTAAAACAGTCGGCCTGGTCAGCCTGTCCAGTGGCCTGATGGGAGAAAAGTTTGTGTGCCACGAGGTGCAGATCGGATTGCGGCGGCTGCAGGAATTTGGAATGAATGTTAAGTTTCTGCCTAACGCGATGAAGGGAATCGACTATCTGAAAGACCATCCTGAAGCCCGTGCAGAAGATCTGCTGCAGGCACTCCGTGATCCGGAGATCGATCTGATCTTCTGTGCGATCGGAGGAGATGACACCTACAGACTGCTTCCATATCTGTTTGATAACGGAGAATTAGAGGAAGCCGCCCGCGGTTCCCGGAAGATCTTTCTGGGCTTTTCAGATACTACGATCAATCATCTGATGTTCCATAAGATCGGAATCCCCACTTTTTACGGGCAGTCCTTTTTGACAGATACTTGTGAGCTGGAAGAAGAAATGCTGGCCTACACAAAACAGTATTTTGAGGAACTTATTGCAACAGGCAGGATCCGTGAAATTGAGCCGAGCGCGATCTGGTATCTTTCAAGACCGGATTTCGGAGAGGAGCGGATCGGAACTAAATTGATATCCCGGCCGGACAGAGGTTTTGAATTGTTGCAGGGTCCGCCCGTTTTTTCCGGAGAGATTCTCAGGGGATGCCTGGACTCCCTCTATGATTTGTTTGATGGCAGCAGGTATAAGGATATGCCTGTACTGGCAAAAAAATACGGACTTTTCCCTTCTCTGGAAGAATGGAAAGGAAAAATCCTGCTTCTGGAAACCAGTGAAGAGCAGATGCATCCGGAGAAATATGAGAGGTGCCTGGGAATATTAAAAGAGACAGGTATTTTTTCCGTGATCAGCGGAATCCTGGTCGGAAAGCCTATGGATGAAATATACGAGCAGGATTATAAAAAATTGCTGCAGAAGATCGTTTATGACCCGAAGCTCCCGATCGTCTGCAACATTAATATAGGACATGGAATCCCTCGCTGCATCATCCCTTTTGGAGTGAATGCGACAGTTGATGCAGTACGGCAGAAAATAGTCTTTCACTATGATAAATAAGCAAGACGCACTTGCGGGTCCTGCGCGCCGGACGAAAGCAATATCCCACCGCTTATAGAAGAAGGAAAATTTTCTACTGCAAAATACTGCAATTCAGGAAGCCAAAAATAACTGAGAAAATACTGCGGTTCAGGAAACCAAAAATTCGAGGGATGTTTCACGTGAAACATCCCTCGAATTTTT
>JAFWDM010000111.1 GCA_017513005.1 Lachnospiraceae bacterium | reverse complement strand
GCTCGACGGCATGGCCGCAGCATATCCGCAGTATGTGAAACGCCTCGAAGGCATGGACGTTCTGGTGCGGGCAGGCGGCTCCGCAGGTAAAGTCGCGCTGGTATCCGGCGGCGGCAGCGGACACGAGCCGGCCCACGGAGGATATGTCGGCAAAGGCATGCTGGACGGCGCTGTGGCAGGCGCGGTATTCACCTCCCCCACCCCCGATCAGGTATATGAGGCGATCATGGCTGCCAATGGCGGCAAAGGCGTGCTGCTGGTGATCAAGAACTACACCGGCGACGTCATGAATTTCGAAATGGCTGCGGATATGGCCGCAGACGAAGGGATCGAGGTCGCACAGGTGATCGTGGCTGATGACGTAGCTGTGGAGGACAGCACATGGACCACCGGACGGCGCGGTATCGCGGGCACCATCTTCGTGCATAAAATCGCGGGCGCATTGGCCGAGGCCGGCGGAGATCTGGAAAATGTCAAGCGTGTGGCGGAGAAGGTCATTGCCAATGTCCGCTCCATGGGCATGGCGCTGGACGCCTGCACCGTTCCTGCGGCAGGCAGACCCAGCTTCGACCTGGCTGAAGATGAGATCGAGATCGGTATCGGTATCCATGGCGAGCCCGGTGTCAACCGCGAAAAGATCGGCCCTGTCAACGCCATCTGCGATAAGCTCCTCGATAAGATCCTGGCAGAGGGCATCTATGCTGCCGGCGACCGTGTCGCGCTCATGGTCAACGGCATGGGCGGTACGCCGCTGATGGAACTGTTCATCGCCGGAAAGCATGTCCATGAAGTCCTGGCAGATAAGGGGATCACCATTGCTAAGACCTTTACCGGCAACTATATGACCTCTCTGGACATGGAAGGCTTCTCCCTCACCCTGCTGAAGCTGGATGACGAACTGGAAGAGCTGCTGAATGCGCCTGCAGACACCCCTGCTTTCGTACAGGCATAAGAATTTGTATCTATTATAGGCTTAAAGGAGCATTTTATTATGAAAAGCTTCGATTATACTATAAATGATCCCGTAGGAATCCATATCCGCACGATCACACCGCTGGTAAAAAAGATCAAAGAATTCCCCGGTCATGAGTTCACTATCTCCAAAGGGGATAGCACTGTCAGCCTGCTCAGAAGCTCCTCCGTCCTCAGGATGGCCATCCGGCAGGGCGATACCGTCACCGTCAGGGTGACTGGTGACAATGAGGACGCAGCCGCTGCCGCAGTCGAGGAATTCTTTAAGGAAAATCTGTAAACGAAAGGAGCATGTCCATGATCTCCATGCAAGGTACCGGTGTTTCCCCGGGAGTGGCCTCGGGCACTCTTCATTTCTATCATGCTGCCAACGCGGACGTCCGCAGGATCGTGGTCTCTGACCGGGATGCGGAATGGGAACGTTTTCTTGCAGCACAGGCAGCGGCAGTGGAGCAGCTCGGGGTCCTGGCGGAAGAAGTCCGTCAAAGATCCGGTGACGACGCGGCCGCCCTCCTGGAGGGTCATCAGCTCCTGGCGGAGGATCCCGATCTCACAGACGAGGTGGAGGCCCTGATCCGGGAGCAGGGGCTATGTGCCGAGGCGGCGGTCATGGATGCGGGAGAGGCGCTGGCAGAGGAATTTGCCGCGCTGGAGGACCCGTACCTTAAGGAACGGTCTGCAGACGTAAAAGATGTGTCCCGCCGGATCGTCTCCTGCCTTGGCGGCGGTTCCGATGCAGCCGGGCTTCCCGGACCGGTGATCCTCGCGGCCAAGGACCTTGCCCCGAGCGAAACCGTACAATTAGATAAGGATCTGCTTCTCGGCCTGGTCACCGCCGGAGGTTCTGCCAGAGGCCATACCGCCATTATGGCAAGGACCATGGGTATCCCGGCAGTCATCGGCGCAGCGGACATCCTCGACCCGGTACTGGAGGGAAAAGAAGTCTTTATCGACGGAGATACCGGCACCGTCATCGTCGGGCCCGATCCGGAGACCAGGACTAAGCTCCTTGAAAAGCAGAAAGAGCAGCGTACGCACGCGCAGCTTCTGAAGACCCTGCAGGGACAGCCAAGTATGACGCTCGACGGACAGTCCGTCCGTGTCTGCTGCAATATTGCAGGTCCGCAGGACGTGCAGGCTGTCCTGGAAAATGACGGAGAGGGCGTCGGCCTTTTCCGCAGCGAGTTTCTCTATCTCGGACGGGAGGACTACCCCGACGAGGAGACCCAGTTCGAAGCATACCGCGAAGTGCTGTCTGCGCTCAGTGACCGGGAGGTCATCATCCGGACCCTCGATATCGGCGCCGACAAGCAGATCGGCTATTTTGATCTCCCTAAGGAAGAAAACCCAGCGCTGGGGAAGCGCGCGCTCCGCATCTGCCTCGACCGGCCGGAGCTCTTCAGGACCCAGCTGAGGGCAATGTACCGGGCATCCGCCTATGGACGCTTAGGGATCATGTTCCCTATGGTCGCCAGCGAGTGGGAGGTCCGTGAAGCCCGTGCCATGTGTGAGAAAGTGCAGCGTGAGCTGAAGGAAGAAGGCATCCCCTTCTCGGATGAAGTGAAGATCGGCATCATGGTGGAGACTCCCGCTGCCGCGGTCATGAGCGACCGCCTGGCACAGCTGGTCGATTTCTTCTCCATCGGCACCAACGACCTGACCCAGTACACCCTGGCATGCGACCGGCAAAACAGCAGCCTCGGGCGTTTCTGTGACACCCACCATCCGGCTGTGCTGCGTCTGATCAGGTTGGTAGCGGAAAATGCCCACCGGCACGGAGTACTGGTGAGCATCTGCGGAGAACTGGCTGCGGATCTCAGCCTGACGGAGACCTTCCTCGCGATGGGCATCGACGAGCTTTCCGTCTCGCCCCGTTCGGTCCTTCCGCTCCGGCAGAAAGTCAGGGAGACCGATGTCTCTGCCTGCAGATCTGCGGTGTCGGATGCACTTGCCTGATCCGTTTGCGCTGCCGGATGCGCTTGCCTGAACAGGCGGCGATACGGGTTTCATACCGGAAAACGCTCTCAGCAAATAATCTACGGGCCGCCGCACCCGGGACAAAAGAGACAGGAACTATTTCAGTGCTTCGCTTAATGCCGGCGGAACGCCCCTTGGTCCTCTGACCGCGTGGATCCCGAATTCACGCTTCAGTTTTTCAAAAGGAAACTGTTCCGGCGAATATTGTTTCAGCAGCCGGATCTTCATCAGGCTTGTTATATGAACATTCCCTTCATCAAACTTGAAGGGGATGTTTGTTTTTGTTACCTCGCATTTATAAAGAATCGCGGAAACCGGCGCCCCAAGATACATATATACTGTGTCCCCGGCTTTGATTCCCTTCCCCTGCTTCCAGTCGATCTCCTTTGCATCCCGGAAAGCCGCCTGGATATCGTAATACTTTGGATTGGAAGGCACGATCCATTCCTTTGGGGGACGCATCTTCTGCTTTTCTGCGTTGGATGCCGTATTAAGGTAGCTTTCATCCAGCCAGCGCAGCACTTCATCAATCGGTACTGTCCCATCCAGCAGGATCGAGATCCAGTTTCCATGGCTGATATGGTACCCCCGTAAAAACCCTTCCTGCTGTACAAGCATATCTGTCAGCATGGCATCGGAAAGCTTTACATTGAGGATCTCCACTATCTCTGAACCGGGCAGGCCGAGCCTCTCGGCAGGCAGATCCATGATCAGTCCGAACCACTTGGCATTATCTTTGTGACGCAGGACTGCATACCCCGGATAGCGCTGCCAGAGGTATTCCGGCTCCGCCTCGTACTTCTTTTTTGCATATGCATAAATATCTTCTCGGTAAGAACTCATGGTTTTCCCTTCCCTCTGTGGATGGCTTTGCCTGCTCCAAATACAAGAAGCGTGGAAAGCGCCGGGCCCTGCTCTGTGGTTTTCAGTTCCTGCAGTACCGTTTCACTGCTTTCAAGATAGTATTCCACTGTTTTTCTTCCTTATGCAGATCTGTTTTGGACAGCAAGTTCTGTTTCGGGCAGGGCAAAAAGTATATGAGCTCACAGTGAATATCGCGCCCGATACAGCCCCCGATATCGAATCTTATTATAATTCATGTTGATCCGCCGGCACAAGCCCGGGTTGGGTACAAAAACAGGATCCGCTTATTGGGGACAGTGTCTTGACCAACAGCATGATCCTGTTCATTTCAGTCTTTTCTGTATCCTTCCGGAAGAACATCTCCCGGTTGATCTGAAAACGATATCTTATTATTTGTCCATAAAAGAAAGGATCTGCGCCATAGCATTCTCAAAATGCTCACCGGGGAACCCGTGACCCGCGCCTGCGAGCTTATAGAACGTACAGTCAGCGAATTTCCCGGCTGCTTTTTCCGAGCCCCTGATACTGATCACTTCGTCCTTATCTCCGTGAAGGAGCAGGACCGGACCGCTGAAAGCTGCCATGGCAGCCTCCAGATCCAGATCCCAGAGATCCAGGATATATTTCCTTCCCAGACGGATCCAGCCATGGAAGACCGCGAATTCCCGCGGGATATATTCTTTCGCGCCGAACTGGTGATGCGCCTCTTCTGCCAGGCTGAACGCAGGGTAGAGGAAGATGAGGCCGGCAAAACGTGAGGGCTGTGCGGCT
>JAFWDM010000014.1 GCA_017513005.1 Lachnospiraceae bacterium | reverse complement strand
GCATCGGAAGTCAAAGGATAATTGGGATGCTTCGTCAGATCATATTTCTCTGACAGGAACGGCCTGACGCCGCGAAGCTGCAGGTGCATTTGCTGCCATCCAGCACTGCCAGTTCATCGACTGAGAGAAGATCATGACCGAGCTTTTGATAATTTAAGGAATGGCTCTGCTCTCTGCCCCTGCTCTCGCCAGTATTGAAGGTATCGATCGTTTCCTTTCCGAGAGACTGGTTCAGATCCTTCAGCGTGGTCGGTTCGCTGCCGCCCAGGAAAATCTGGGCATCGCAGTTGCCGATGATGGTATCCGCGTTGTCCTTATAGATTGCTTTGAGCTGCGATTTTGCCTGCAGCACCAGGCATGCGGAGATCTCACGGCTTCGAATTGTAGCGATCAGCTTCTCCAGATTCGGGATCTGGCCGATGTTCGCGCACTCATCGATGAGGCACCGAACGTGCACCGGCAGCCTGCCGTTGTACACATCATCCGCTTTCTCACAGAGGAGATTGAAGAGCTGCGTGTAGATCATGCTGATCAGGAAGTTGAAGGATCCGTCCGTATCCGACATATGTGATCCATGCAGCAAAAAAGCAATCTTATTGCGCGGAAACAATAAAAGACAGCCTGCTTTAAGCTGCCGGATCGTCTTTCATTACTGTACAAGCCAACTCTTATTCACCTCGGGAAAGGAAAATCCAATGGAATTCAGAGAAGTCGTATTCGGACGCAGAAGTATCCGCAAATATACAGATGAGCCAGTGAGTGATGAAGATTTACAGTATATTCTCGACTGTGGACTCTCTGCCCCCAGCGGTGTCAACTTTCAGCCCTGGTACTTTGTAGCCATCCGCTCCAGGAACCAGATGGACCGCCTCTGCCAGGAAAACCGGGCGGTACATTATCCTCTGATGTAAAAACAGACATTATTCTCCATTGTAAAAAACCGTAATTCTGAGTAAAAACAGAATTACGCATCCGCAAATCAATTCTTTTGCCTTGTCCCGCCCGTATTTTGCAGTGACTGAGTCAAGGGGACGGTTCTGCTGACTCATTTTCCTGTCAAATCACCACGATCACTTTTCCGAAACTGCGGGCACTCTCCAGATATGTATGCGCCTCCGGCACCTGCGGCAGGGAAAAGACCCTCTCGGGCGCCGGATCGATCCCGTATTTCCGTACATAGTCCAGCAGAGACTGAAGCCGCTCCGGATCTACGTTCCCGGAGTAAAAGCTTGTAAGGTATCCGTCTGCAGGAAGTTCCATGATGGGCTCAAAATCGTTGAGGTACCACTGCCCGCCCAGCTGACCTGTACTGCAGACAATGCCTCCCTCCGCGACATGGGAAAAGGTGTCTCGCAGGGTCGCGGGACCGATCAGTTCCAGCACGCGGTCAAACTGCCGGTCCGTCTGCAGGACGCCGCCCGCATCAAGGATCACCTGGTCAAATCCCGCCTCCCGCAGCTGGCATTCTTTTTTCAGGCTGCGGGTCGTTCCCGCCACAGCAAGGTCCGGCCACCTTCCTTTCAACAGGCGCAGAAAGGCGACGCCCACTCCGCTGGTGGCCCCCCGCACCAGGATCCGGGGCGGCACAAAATCTTTCACAGAATTTTTCACAGAATCTTTGGAAGTACCCACAGAACCCGCGATCCGCAGGTTCAGCAGGGATCCATAGGCGGTATAGTAGGTTTCCGGCAGGGCCGCCAGGGTCTTCCAGTCCAGATCCGTCTGCACCGGACAGATCTGCTCGTTCGGCAGCAGGGCATATTCGGCATAGCCGCCGTCGAAGGCGCGGCCCATCTCTCCCATAATGGAAATGACCTTCTGCCCGACCGGAAGACGTGCGGGATCTGTCGTCTCCGCAATCTCTCCGACACATTCGATTCCCAAAATTCTGGGGAAGGAGACACTCGGCGAGAGTCCTTTTCTGGTAAAAATCTCCGAATGGTTGATGCCGAAGCCGCGGACGCGGACCAGGGACCAGCCCTCCCGGACAGACGGTGTCGGCACTTCTTCATAACACAGCTTCTCCGGTCCTCCCGGCTCATGGATCACGATTGCTTTCATAAACACTCCTTTTGGAGACGTTTCTGCCGACTCATTGTATGCAATGAATCAGCAGAAACGTCCCCATGACTCACTCATCACAGGCGGTCTTCCGCTACTTTCAGCAGGGCATTGGCGGCAATGGCCAGCCCTGCGGATAGAAGGCTGCCCCATAGGATCCTGGCCATGTTCATGGTGCGCAGGCCGTCAAACAGAAGTGTCCCCAGGCCTCCGGCATTGATGGAGGCGGCAATGGTGCCGATCCCGATCGTGGAGACGACAGCCAGACGGATCCCGGCAAAGAGCGCCCGTTTGGCGAGCGGAATCTGTACCCTGGTGAGCACCTGCAGCCAGGTCATCCCGATTCCTTTCGCCGCATCCGTCACAGCGGGATCCACCTCCCGCAGACCGGTGGTAAAATTGCGCAGCAGCAGGTACTGATTATAGGCGGTCAGGGCGATCACAGCGGTCGTCCTGCCCAGTCCCGTCACAGGGATCAGAATGGCAAAGAGGGCCAGCGAGGGGATGGAATAGACGACGCCCAGCAGCTGCTGCAGCCACATGGACAGGCGCTCACTGCGCAGGCAGACCAGGGTCAGGACAGAGGCGACCGCCACGGAAATAACCAGAGTCAGAAAGACCAGCTGGATGTGCTCCAGCAGGGGAATATAGACTTTTTCCGGATGCCGGGTCAGAAATTTGATCATTCCATAAGTTCCTTTTCTCTGCTTATTAATGTAACTTTTTATAAAGATCTCATTATATGATTTTGGAAGTTATGATTATGTAGGGAAATTGCTGTTCTATTCACGCGGAGTGCTGTACCAGAATCTCTCCTGTTCCATGGCGGACCGAATCAGGGTCTCTACGAACGGATCGGCCGGATTCCGGACAATGGTTTCCGGCCTGTCCATCTGCAGGAGCCTGCCGGCATTCATGATCATGACCCGGTTTCCCAGACGGAAGGCCTCATGGATATCGTGTGTGACAAAAAGGAAGGTCCCTCCGGTCTCCCGGTGGATGCGGAGCAGCTCGTTCTGCAGGTTTAAACGGGTAATGGCATCGACGGCGCCAAAGGGTTCGTCCAGGAGCATGACCCTCGGCTTCGTCGCCAGGGCGCGGGCCAGGCCGACACGCTGCTGCTGGCCTCCCGAGAGCTGGGAGGGGTAGCGGCTTCTGTACTGGTCCGGGTCCAGACCGACCAGATCCAGCAGTTCCGTAACGCGGTCACGGCACCTTTCCGGTTCCCATTTGAGCAGACGCGGAATCACGCTGATATTGTCCTCCACTGTCATATGCGGGAAAAGCCCCGCCTGCTGGATGACATAACCCATCTTCCGCCGCAGCTGAACCGGGTCCTGCTTCTGAATATCCTGCCCAAACAGCAGGATCGATCCCCCATCAGGCTCATACAGACGGTTGGTCATTTTCAGGAGGGTGGTCTTGCCGCATCCGGAGGAGCCCAGGATCGTGATCAGCTCTCCGTCCCGGACCGTGGCGCTCAGATCATTGACTGCGTAAAAGCCGTCCTTCTGCCCGGACGAAGCAATCCCGGAAGCGCCAGCCTCCGAAAGGCTGTCCTTCCGAACCCGGCGGCTGTGTCCCCTTTTCGCATCCGTGCGTTCAAAGCGCTTGCACACATTGCGGTACTCGATCGCCGGGACCGCACCGGTGCTCTTTTTTTCGAAAGAATCATTCATAGTGGTTCCCTTCGCTGCATTCCTGTGTTCTATGCAGGAATGCAGCAGATGTCTATACGCAGGCAATATGCCGGTATATAAATGTCTCTGCATTCAAGACTCGCTCGCGAGTCTTGCGCGCCGGATGCGGGTTGACATGTCTTGCTTTTCAGTGACATGTCAACATCTTCCGCACTTGCGAAGCATGTGCTGCCGCTTCCGTGCGCATCCTCGCGGAGCGTTTATTCACCGAAAACTCTTTGCAGATGAAAATTCCTGCCGGATCACTTGATGCTCTCGTAAAAATCCAGCGCGACGTCCTCGTATTCCTCCTGGTCGATGTCGACCTGTGCATTGAGGGCAGTGACCGTCTCCGTATCCAGAGAGGCGCTGATGGGATTGAGAATCTCTGCAATCTGAGGATAAGCCTCCAGCACTTCGTCCCGGACAACAGGGGCAATGTTGTAGGGAGGCCATACCTGTTTGTCATCCTCCAGGAGGACGAATTTATCAGTCTCCACCAGTCTTCCTTCAGTCGTATAGGCAGGAGCGGCATCCGCCTCGTCATTTTCCACGACCTGGTATTTCAGGCCGTTGTCATAGACCTTGCTGGATTTCCAGGCAAAAGGACCATATACCTTTTCCAGTCCCGGGATCCCGTCCTCCCGCTCGTCAAATTCGCCCTGGGAGGCAAAGCGGATGTCCGCGGCGTGGGCCTGCAGATCGGAGATGGTTGTGATGCCATACTCATCAGAAACTTTGCGGCTGACAAATATTCCCTGCCCGTCATTGGCAGGCGCATAATCCAGCCAGGTGACTCCGAACTGCTCCTCATAAGCAGCTTTGACTGTCTCGTAGACCTGGTCAGGATCTGTGATGAGGTCCATCTGCAGAATGGAGAGAAGACCTGTGCCGGTATATTCCGGATAGAGCTCGACCTCCTTATTGACAAGACTTGTGTGGATCACGGAGGAGGCGATATTCATCCGGCGCTCCACGGTGAATCCCGCATCCTCCAGAGCCAGGGCATAGATCTCCGCGACGATTTCATTTTCGGTAAAATCCTTGGATCCGATGATGATCGTGCCAGCCTCCTGTGCACCGTCCGCAGAAGTTTTCGAATCTGAAGTATCGTCACCGGCTTGTGAACCCGCTGCCGCCGCGCTTCCGTTACCGGCTGAAGCCTGGCTGTCAGCGGCGTTTCCCGCGCTTTTTGCGCCACTCCCGCTGCAGGCACACAGTACCGTCATGATGCAGATGCATAGTACAATTGCGATTCCTTTTTTCGCCATTTCCCTTACACTCCTTTTCAATCTAATCTTATTTCAATCTGATCTTGTGAAGTCAAGCCTGTTTTTTCACAGGTATCTGTATGGCATAAGGCGCCTCGTCAGGGTATCAAAAAGGCCGCCGCACAGAAGGGACAAGGCCGCGACCAGGATTCCTCCCAACACAAGCAGGTCCATCCGGTTGAGGCCCAGGCCTGTAAAGATGACCTCTCCCAGTCCGCCGGCGCCGATCCTGGCGGCCAGGGCGGCACTGGCGATCACTTCCACCAGGGCGGTCCGGATCCCCGCAAAGATCATGGGCAGAGCCAGGGGAACACGGACTTTCCACAGGATCTCCCGGTCCGTCATGCCCATGCCTGCAGCGGACTCCTCTATAAAAGGCGGCACGTCGCGAAAACCCACAATGGTATTGAGAAGGACAGGAGGAACGGCCAGGATGGTCAGAGCAATGACTGCCGGCAGGGCACCCGTACCCGCGACCGGGATCAGCAGGACCAGGATCGCCAGCGACGGGATCACGCGCAGTACATGGAAAGGTGCGGAGATCCATTTTTCGATCCCGGGCGAATCTGTCGCCAGATAACCGCAGGGAGCCCCGATCACTACTGCGGCGGCGAGGGCCGCCAGACTGATCCACAGATGCGTTCTGATCTGAACAAGGAGAGCGTCCCCGTGCGTCATGATATATGCAATCATTTTTTCCCACATAGAATCACCTTCAGCTGCGGCCGTCTCCCTGTTCCACCTGGTCTGTTCCCCGGAGAGACGCATCACAAATCACAGCTGCCTTCTGCTGTTGTTTCTACTATCCCTCTTCCCCGCTTCTCCGGATGACTGCCTCCGCGGGACAGTCCCGGAAACAGAGCCCGCAGTGCAGACAGTTCTCCTGCCGGATCACATAAGGCTGGCCCTCATCGATGGCCTGCTGGGGACAGACAGCTGCGCATGTTCCGCAGCCGATACAGGCATCCGTGATCTCAAAGCCTTTTTTCTGATAAGTCTTTTTGGTTCTTCCGCATTTGTTAGTATTATACCCCGGTGTCGTACATAAGTTTGGCCTCTAACAGAAGCTTCCCGCAACGACCATACATAGACTTTTTGATTGTCTTCACCTTGCTATTATTTCCCTCAACAAAGGCATTGCT
>JAFWDM010000110.1 GCA_017513005.1 Lachnospiraceae bacterium | reverse complement strand
CGGGAAGCAGCCTCAATTTCCAACGGTCAACAGTAACAAATCATCCATAAGCATTGTGGAGAGTATTGCTTTCATACAGAATCATCTTGCATACCTCCACAGTGTTTGTGCTTGTAAATTACAATAGGGAACTAAAGATAAATTATATTATAATGCAAATATATTATTTAATAAATTTAACATTTTTCTTTACTATATCCGATGGCTTCTGCCGGGAAAAGGTGACAAAAAGAACCGTCCCTTCTGTCATCCCTTGATCCGCGCGGCCAGTTCCCTGCAGGCGCGGGCCATAGTGGAGTCCGGAAAGGCCTCCAGGACACATTTTCCCTTCTCTTCCGCTTCCTGCACAAGGGGGCTTCGAGGCAGGATGCCGACGAGGTCTGTGTGGAGGCAGGCCGCCAGTCTGGCGGCATTTTCCTCCTCTCCGGATACATTCCTGCAGTTCAGGATGATCCCGCCTGTGCGGGCATATCCGCGGTTTTGGAATCCTTCCAGAGCTTTTCCGATATTGGCAGCTGCGAAGAGGGCCATGGATTCTCCGGAAGTAAGGATATACACTTCATCCGCATAGCCTCTGCGCATGGGCATGGCAAAGCCTCCGCAGACCACGTCTCCCAGCACATCGTAGAGCACGACGTCCGGCGCAAAGGCTTCATAGACGCCGATCTCCCTGAGCTTTTCCAGTGCTGTGATGACAGCCCGCCCCGCACAGCCCTGTCCGGGAAGAGGTCCTCCGGTCTCGGTACAGAGCACACCGGCAAACCCCTCCCGGACCACATCTCCGGGTCCAAAGGGCTCCCTGCTCCGGATCCATTCCATGACTGTACGCGGCCCTTCCTCCCTCTGCAGAAAAAAGTCCTCAACAGAAAAAGCTCCGGACTGTCCGCCCGTCAGAAACCTCGTCGAATCTGCCTTCGGGTCGCAGCCGACCTGCAGGACCCGCAGTCCCGCCTGTGCGAGCGCCGCAGATACGTTTGAAACGGTCGTGGATTTGCCGATCCCGCCTTTTCCGTAGAATGCGATCTTGATCATTTATCAGCTCTCTTTCGCTCTCTTATGATTTCCAGGTGACAAAGGGGACAGGTGACAAAGGGGACGGTTCTTTTTGTCAGCAGATGCTTCTGCCAGTGTGACAAAAAGAACCGTCCCCTTTGTCACCCTTTGTCACCCTTTGTCACCCTTTGTCATTTCTTCGAATACGCCGTCTTCGTGCTCACGCCGTCCAGGCGTCCGATCTTCCCCGTGAGCGCTGTGATCTCGGGTTCGGGTGCATCGACCGCGACGCTGATGATATTGATTCCTTTTTCGCGATAGGGGATGCCCATTCTGCCGATCACATAGCGGCGGTAGGTGTGCAGCAGGCTGTTGACGCCCTCTGCGGAATCCGGGTTTTCCACGATGATCGCGATGACAGCAACACGTGTATCCATAAATAACCTCGCTGTTTTCAGCATATCCTCGGTAATAGTTCGTTTCCCGGCTGGGGCAGGATGGTCTGGGCGCCGATCTCCGTATTGAGGATGACGCGGCCCGGGTGGTCGGCTGTGACTGTGCCGATGCAGACTGCTCCCTCGGTATGGGGACTTTTCCGGAGTGCCTCCAGTACAGTATCCTTATCTTCCGGCGCAGTGATGATCACGAGGCGTCCCTCACAGGCGAGATAGAGGGGTTCCAGGCCCAGCATGCCGCAGACTCCCCGCACGCTCTCCTGCACGGGGATCTTCTGCGCTTCGAGAGAAAAGCCGACGCGGCTCTGTCCTGCGATCTCATAGAGGACTGTCCCGACGCCGCCGCGGGTCGCGTCGCGGATCACGTGGATCCCCGGAGCCGCTGTCAGCGCGTTTTTCACTGCCTCCCAGAGGGGTGCACAGTCACTTGTGACATCCGCCTCGATTCCGAAATCATCCCTCGACAAAAGGATGGTACAGCCATGGCGCCCGATATCTCCCGTGACAATGACGGCATCGCCGGGACGGGCGAGCGCCCCGCCGGTCTGTACACCGTCCAGGACGCGGCCGACCGCAGTCGTCGTGATAAAGACGCCGTCGACCTGTCCTTTTCCGGCGACCTTTGTATCTCCCGCGACGATGCAGACACCTGCCTGCGCAGCGGTTTCTTCCATGGAGGCGGCGATCTTTTCCAGATCCGCCATCGGAAAGCCCTCCTCTACGACGAAGGCGCAGGTCATATAGAGGGGCTGTGCGCCCATGCAGGCGAGATCATTGACCGTCCCGCAGATGGAGAGTTTGCCGATATTCCCGCCGGGAAAAAAGGCGGGGGACACGATAAATCCGTCTGTCGACATGGCAAGTTTTCCGGCCGGCACCTCCAGAACGGCGGCGTCGTCCGGTGTAAAATGCGGATTCTCAAAGTGCGCCCGAAATACCTTTTCGATCAGTTCCGATGTCTGCTTTCCCCCGGCGCCGTGGGCGAGTGTCACTGTTTCCTGCATATCTGTGTTCCTCTCTGAATAAGTCAATGCTGCATCAGTCTGTGCTGTTTGTGCAGCGGCAAGAACCGGCTGCTTTTCCTTTTCATCCGCCGTAGAGGTAGAAGGCGGAGCAGGCCCCCTCCCCGGAGACCATGCAGGCGCCCACCGGGTGTTCCGGTGTGCATCCGGTGCCGAACACACCGCAGTCGGCGGGAAGGCACTTTCCCTGCAGTACTTCGCCGCAGCGGCAGGCCGGATTTTCCCTGCCTTCCATGGCCGGAAGCGCAAAGCGGACCCGCGCGTCAAAGGCCGCGTATTTTTCCCGGAGCTTTACGCCGGAATCCGGCAGGATGCCGATCCCTCTCCAGCGTGCGTCGCAGGGCTCCAGCATCTGGTCCATGAGCCGCCGGGCGGCAGGAGATCCTTCCGGCCGGACAACACGCGGATAGCAGTTTTCAAAAAACGGGCTCCCCTCTTCCGTCCTCTTTACGATCACTGCAAGGGCTGTCAGCAGTTCCCTCGCTGTAAAGCCGGCGACGACTCCGCTGGTACCGCGCGCAGCCAGTTCTTCGCAGACGGCTGTCCCGGTGATCGCATGTACATGCCCCGGATAGAGGAAGGCATCCGTACTGCCGCGCATCGCCTCATAGGCGGCAGGCATGGTCTTGTTTGCCGTAAGTATGGAAAAATTGACAAGTCCTTCCGCCTCCGCCTCCTGCACGGCGAGACAGACGGAGGGTGTGGTCGTCTCAAAGCCCACAGAAAGGAAGACCACCTGCTCGTCCCCATGGTTCCGCGCGTATGCCGCCGCATCCTGCGGCGCATAGACGACCCGGATCCTTGCGCCCTGCCCGCGCGCATCCATAAGGCTCCGTCCTGATCCCGGTACACGGACCAGATCGCCGAAAGTGCAGATCGTCGCACCGTGCTCCAGCGCCAGACAGACTGCTTCGTCAATATAATCGACCGGTGTCACGCATACGGGGCATCCCGGCCCGGAGATCAGACGGATCGAGGGCGGAAGGATCCTGCGGATCCCCTGCCGGAAGATCTCGTGCGTATATGTTCCGCACACTTCCATGATCCGGATCTCTTTTCCCCGGTAATTGTCCAGGATCTCTCTGGCCCGCCGGATCACCTCTGTTTTTCCTTCTCTCATAATCGATAAACTCTCCTCTGCAGTTTCCTCTCTGCAAAAAGCTTTTCTTACAGTTTTCTCACAGCAGGGCTTCGAGGATCTCTCCCGTCTCCTCATCGTCCTCCTGCGTGATCTTCGCGATCGCCGCGCCGGCATGGACCATCACATAGTCTCCGGGCATCAGATCCTCCAGAAGCTGCGCGGAGACCTCTCTTCTGGCTCCGGACGCATCCACAAGAGCAGTACCGTTTTTCTGCATCCGGACAACTCTCGCCGATAAACCTACACACATTTCATCATCCTCCGTTTTTATTTTTCACTTCAGGTTTCTGCCATCGCAGCCGCTGCCACGGCCTGGCCCAGGGCGATTCCTCCGTCATTGGGCGGTACCAGGTGATGGATGAGTACCTCCATCCCCGACTGTTCCAGTCGTTCCTGTGTCATGGACAAAAGGAGCCTGTTCTGAAAACACCCTCCCGTCAGCGCTGCCCTGCGGATCCCGGTCCGCTCGGAAGTCCGCACGACTGCCTGCGCGATGAGCGCAGCGAGCGCCGCATGGAAGGCAAAAGCCAGTGCTTCCGGATCTTCTCCCTCCAGTCTTTTTTCAAGAAGAGAAGCAAAAAGACTGTCTGTAGGGAGCTGGCGGCTGTCCTGCGGGAAATCCGGCAGCTGAAGACGTATGCTGCTCTGCCCCATGTTCTCTGCAGAACCCGGCATCTGAAGACGCATGCTGCTCTGCTCCACGTTTTCTGCAGAGCCCGGCATCTCAAAATGCCTGTTATTCTGCCAGGGACCTTCTGCAGAATCCGGTATCTCAGAGTGGCTGCTATTCTGTCCGGTCATTTTTACAAGATCCAGTGGCTGCAAAAAACCGTCTGCGAGCGCGTCACCGGCGCTTTCCTTCTCCTTCATCTTTTCTAAAAATCTCTGTGCGGCAAATTCGAGTTCGATCGATGCCTCCCCTTCATAAGTGGATGCAAGGCAGATCCCGAGCATGGCACTGACGGCATCAAAGAGCCGGCCGGCGCTGGTCGAGGAAACAGCCTGGATCTTTCTCTCTGTCATCAGGCGCTGAACCTTTGCATTTGGCAGGTCGCAGATCCCGAGTCTTTCTATGATCCTGAAATATTCATTCTCCCTCTCCTGCATCCGTTCTCCGGTTTCCTGATCCTCCGTTTTTTGGCCGGGAAGCCGGTCCGGGACATTTTTCCGTTTTTTACAGTAGTCCCACAGGAGCGATGCCGCAATGCGCCAGCCCTGCCTTGCGGCGCTGTCCCCGCCGGTCTGTGTAAAGGGGGCGATGCTGTATTCTCTGGAAAAACCGGAAGGGTCCGCGACGAGGATCTCTCCTCCCCAGATCGTTCCGTCCGTCCCGTATCCTGTCCCGTCAAAGGCTGCACCGATCACAGGTACGGGACAGTCATTCTCCGCCATACAGGAAAGCACATGGGCGTAGTGATGCTGGATCCGGTAAAGTGGGATCTGCCGCTGGCGCGCGATCTCTTCAGCCACTTCCGTGGAATGATATTTCGGATGCAGGTCGCAGACCACCGCCTGCGGGGAGACCTCCAGGAGCGTCTCCATCCGTCCGATCGTCTCCCGGAGCGCACAAACAGTGCGCAGGTCTTCCAGATCGCCGATATAGGGAGATAAATAATACAGATTTCCGGTCGATATACAGAAGGTGTTTTTCAGTTCTCCGCCGACTGCCAGAACAGCGCTGATCCCGGTCTTTCGGACACCGCCTTTATTCCATTCCGATAGCAGGACCGGGAGCGGCGCATAGCCGCGGGAGCGGCGGATCATGTAGGGGTGTCCCCTGTGAAAATCCATCACAGTGTCATCGGCCCGGATCCGGATCAGCCTGTCATGGGACAGGATACAGTCACAGAAGCCGGACAGCTCCGCCAGCGCATCCTGATCGTCCCGGCAGATGGGCGCGCCGGATACATTTCCACTGGTCATGATCAGGCAGTCAGGCATGGCCAGACCGTCGTCGTATGCAAACAGCAGGAGCTGCAGCGGGGCGTATGGCAGCATGACGCCGACCTTCGGATTGCCGGGTGCGACAGAGGGGGCCAGCTTACTGCTTTTTTCCCTCCTCCTGTCCAGAAGCAGGATCGGTTTCTGGTGTCCCGTCAGGATCTGCCTCTGCTCCTCATTGAAGAGGCACTCCCTGCGGACCGTCTCTTCATTCTTCATCATGACGGCAAAAGGCTTGGCCGGGCGATGTTTGCGGACACGCAGAAGGTGAACGGCATCTTCGTTCGAAGCATCACAGCACAGATGGAAGCCGCCGATCCCCTTTACGGCGACGATGCCTCCCTCCAGGATCGTCCGCCTGGCTGCCGTGATCGCAGCCCGCCCCCGGATCTTCTTCCCCGAAATGCACGCCGTATCGCTGTCCTGCGGGCCTGCCTGCCCGTGGTCGACTGGCTTTGCCGCCGGGTCCTCCTGCCCGGGGCTGACCGCCTTTACCGCCGGGCCCTCCTGCCCGGGGCTGACCGCCTTTGCCGCCGAATCCTCCTGCCCGGCGGCAGACAGATTCCCATCCTCCCTGCCGCGCACAGGGAGCAGGTTGAATGTTGACCCTTCGACCGTGAGCCATTGGCGGTCCTCCCTGCCGCGCACAGGGAGCAGGTAAACCTGCGGGCCGCATTGATTGCAGCACACCGGCTGTGCATCATATCTGCGGGAGGAAGGACTGTGGTACTCCTCCGCACAGGATCTGCACATGGGGAACATCTTCATGCTGGTGCGTTCTCTGTCATAGGGAAGCGCATCCAGGATCGTCAGACGCGGACCGCAGCAGGTACAGTTGATGAAGGGATGCAGGTAGCGGCGGTCTTCGGGGTCGTAGAGCTCCCGGATACAATCCTCACAGATCGCGATATCCGGAGAAATAAAGATCTCCCCACTCGTCTTTTCGCTCTCTATGATGGAAAAGCTGTCAAAAACCCGGAGGTCCGGATTTCCTGCCCCGACGGCCTCTTTTCCCGTCTCCTTCAGACCCTTTTTCTCTCCCTGCTCCTGCAGATCCGGCTCCTCCCACCCTCTGTATTCTGTAAAACTGTCCGCCTGTACGGGAACTGTCTCATCGATTTTCAGGATGACAGCCCGCCGCGGGGGCCGGCCCGAGAGCAGACCGCGGAAGGTATCGATCTGGTCCCGCCGTCCCTGCGCAAAGATCTCTACATAGGGACCCTTGTTGCAGACACTGCCGCAGATTCCTGCTTCAGCGGCATGTCTTGCGACAGTCGGCCGAAAACCCACGCCCTGGACGATCCCGTAAACACGAAAACGTACAGTCACCTTGTTTTCCATCGTCGCCCCGCCTTTCCTTATCTTTCCTTATCCTTCCTTATCTTCCCTGCCTGCCCCTTTTTTCTGATTGATACTGCTCTTTCCCGTAGTATTTTGTCTTTCTCTGCACTTCCTTTTCCTGCCCGGACCTTCACAGAGCTGTCCCTTTCCTTTCAGTCAGCTTTTCCGGATACCGCGAAGTGCGGAAGATGGACGAGGCGGACGGGCAGGCCCGCCAGGATCTGCCCCATGGCTCTGTCCGCGATCACGATGTCATACTTTCTTTCCTCTACGAGTTTCCGAAGGTCTGTCTCCTCCCGCAGCTGCATGTCTGCCGGCTGCAGCAGGTCCTTGTGCATCAAAAAGAAAGAGGCCGCGTCCGCCTGAAACCCGTTTTTCTGCAGAAGGTCCGCCAGGCGGCGGGCCAGTACCTGCTGATGGACCACGAGGATCTTCCGCCCCCGGGAATATTCTTTCCTCTCTCCCGCTTCGGACAGCAGCTGTTTACCTCCCGGCAGAGAAGACAGAAGCCCTTTTGTATCCGGAACTCCGTATTCCCAGGGGATCCCGTATTCTTTCGCAAGCCATTGTGCGGGGGCAGTGCCTGCCGGGGACAGTACGATATTTTTTTCCGCCTCCGGAATCCGGCGCAGCAGAGAAATATCGGTCCCGGCTCCACAGCAGATCATAGTGTCGTACCCCTGTGCGCGGCTCCATGCACGGAGAGAATCTCCTGTCAGGATCCCTGCAAAGTCCAGAGGGGAATAGCCCCAGATTCCGATGATCCGCTCTTTTTTCTCTGCCGCGCTGCCGGTTTTCAGCTTTCTGTCTTCGTCGGCCGGATGCAGCTTTGCATGTTTTCCGGAGCGTCTGCAAAAAGAATCCAGCAGGGCGAGCGAGGTCTTTTCGATCCCCCTGTCATAGTAGTCCATGCCGTTGGTCGCGATCCCCAGGACCGGCAGGCCGGTCTTTTTTTCCGCCATGCGGCAAAGAGCCCGGTAGTCGGTCCCGATAACTGCGGGAACAGGGGTCCCGATAATGGCTGCAAAATCCGCGGGGATCTGTCCGGCGGCCTCCGCAAGTTTTTTTACCAGGAGATCGTCGCGCCCCAGGATCGCATCCATCTCCCGAAGGCCTGCACTGAAGACCGCGCTCTTCGACCTGAACCAGCGGGGCTCGTCGAATCCGCAGATGTTTCCGGTACAGCCGCCCGCGTCACAGACGACACAGAGTCCGCCCATGTCATAGAGGACGGAGACCGCTCCAGACTGGTCCGGTGCAAAGGGGGTGGTAAAACGTCGGAACCCGCGGGGAGGAGGAGTCTGCAGTGAATGAACTGCCTGCACAGGATCCGCCTGCTGTTTTACCGATGGCTTCTCCCGAGAATCATCCTGCAGTTTTCCAGACATCTTCTCCGGAGAATCCTCCCGCAGTATTTCTGACATGTTTTCCGGAGAATCCTCCTGCGGTTTTCCGGGCAGCTTTGCCGGCAGCTGGTCTGCTGCCTCTCCGTGCAGAGATACCGTAGAGGCATAAGTCCCCCGGCTGCCCGTCTCCAGCGCGCTTTTGAGCGCATTGAATAATCCTGTAACCGCGCGGTATCCAAAGGGCTGTCTGTCCGTATTCCACTGCACATTCGGAAGGTCCGGATGATACCAGCCGGCGTCCCTGCCGATCGTGATCGTGGGCACACTAATACGGTTTTGTGAAGCTGCCGTCTCCCGTCTGTCTTCCTGCGTATCTCCGGGACCCCTCACTGGCGAAGAAGTCCCTGTCTGCTTCGGTGTATCTCCTGCAGCCCTCACCGGCGAAGAATTCCCTGTCTGCTGCGGTGTATCTCCTGCAGCCCTCACCGGCGAAGGATTCCCTGTCTGTTCCGGCGGACAGTACTGCAGCATCGAAGGGTGGAGGTTGGAGTAGATGCGTGTTTCCGGGCACAGAGATGCCAGGATCCGGATCCACACAAAGTTTTCCTCTGTGACCGTTCCGAATACTTCGCTGACCGAAAAGCCCTCTCTTGCAAGCGCGCAGGCCAGTTCAAAGGGGTCCCCGTTCATGGCCTCCCCGATGGAAAAGACTGCATCCGGATACAGTGCCCGGAATGAGCGGACGGCGTCTTCCGCCTCCTTCTCCCACTTTTCATCGTCAAATGCGGTCTGCAGGACCTTTCCCAGGGCGGCATATTGCGCCCGGATCCGGTCGATCTGGTAGAAGCGCCGCAGTTCGATAAAAGGGATCCCCAGACGTTCCTGGAGATCATAGGCCGCCGGCCTCGCCTCCGGGTGAAGGACCAGATTGAAATTGGCCTCTGCCATACACTGGAAGGCTTCATAATCCCTGCAGGTGCCGATCTGCCGGATCGTCCGGACCCCGGCCTGCCGCAGAAGCGCGTAGATCTCACTTCCCTGCTCTGCCGCAGATCCATCTGTCCGGGCAGGCAGGCTTTCTGCCGCAGAACCATTCGCCCGGCCAGGCAGGCCTTTCTCCGGCTCTGCCCCCTCCACGGGAGCGAAAAAGCCCAGAAGATTCACGCTGGAGGCTTTTTTTTTCCGGGGCTGTAAAAGCTCGTAGATCGACTGGCGCACATGCACCATCGGCGGTCTGCGTCCCTCGCGGGTGAGGGTATACATATAGCAGGGGCGGACCCGCACGCCGGGCACCTGCTCCTGCGCCCGCCGGCAGACACGCTCCATGTCCGTCCCCAGCAGGGCGTCCACACAGGTGATGCAGATCATGACGACCCTGGGCCTTTTCCCGCTATCTTCGAGGCCGCGGCAGATCTCCCTGACCGCGCCGGGGATCTTCTTCAGGTGCCGGCCCGTCACCAGATCTGTCTGATCCATCGTGAGGTAAAAAAAACGGTCCTCATAGCCCGGCAGACTGCTGATCGCGGAAGTATTCCGCCCGCAGCATCCCGGAGAAACGATGAGCATCACGGAACCCGGAACCGCCAGCCCGGCTCGCTTCACCCCATACCCCTCGGCGCCCGGCGAATTAAAGGCCAGTGCTGCGGGTGAACTGTAGATCAGATGGGTATTGGAGACAAGCTCCCGGGGAATGCTGCCGCTTCCCCTTGCCGCGAGCTCTGCGGCAGTGTAAAAAAGTGCATCCATCCTCTGTATCATCCTCTGAAAACTTCCTGCGGAATTCTGTGGCCCGCCTTCTGAGCGGAAAAAGATCGTCTCACTCCTGCAGGATCCTTCGGCAATCGCAAAAAAGGAATCATTCATCACTCCTGCAGCAGTTTTACCGCGATCGCGAAAAGTCAGCATCCTCTATTCCTGCAGCAGTCTTTCCGCAATCGAGAAAAGTCAGCATCTTCTACTCCTGCAGCAGTTTTTCCGCGATCTCAAAAAAGGTCCGGCTCACAGGGAGGGAGGGATCGCCTTCGATCGTCGTCATCCCCCGGTCCTCAAACCGCGTGATCTCATCGCTCCGGGGGATCTCTCCGATGACCGGCAGGCCCCGGGACTGCGCAAAGGCACGGACCTTTTCATTCTCATCGACAACGTTTCTGTGGTTGAGAATGATTCCACGCAGGCGGGCATAGCTGCGGTCAGCGAAGTTCTCGACAGCCTCGGCAATGTTGTTTGCCGCATACAGGGCCATCTTTTCCCCCGAAGTCACGATCAGCACCTCCTCGGCATAGCCCTCGCGGATCGGCGCCGCAAAGCCGCCGCATACGACATCCCCCAGCACATCATAGAGGACGACATCCGGTTTCCAGGTCTCGAAGAGCCGCAGATCCTCCAGAAGCTGAAAAGTCGCGATGATCCCGCGGCCGGCACAGCCCAGTCCCGGTGTAGGCCCCCCGGTCTCAATGCAGAGAACGCCGCCGAACCCGACTCTGGAGATCTCCTCCACGGTTTCAGGCTCTTCGTCCTCCTCCCGCAGGTACTGCATGACCGGCCGAAGGGGCTGTCCTCCCAGAAGGTTGAAGGTGGAGTCCGCCTTCGGATCACAGCCGATCTGGATCACGCGCTTTCCCATGACCGCAAACGCCGCGGCCAGATGGCTCGTGGTTGTGGATTTCCCGATTCCGCCTTTTCCGTAGACCGCGATCTTTTTCATAAAAAAGACTCCTTCCTGCGCAGGACGCAGAAGGAGTCTGTGGATCCATACCCTCGCCGGTTATCTGTCAGTTAATCGTATAACTGTGCCTGCCAAAACAGTCCTATATCCGAAAACGAGACAGATAAACCCGAAAAACCGGGAGATACTCACGACTCTTCCGGGTCGAAACGCATGCTTCCCGTCAGAGTGATTGAGATTGTTCTTTTTTTGTCAGAGCAGCCGATCATGCAGCGGCTGTCAACCTGCTGTCTGAGTCCAGAACAGCTGCCGGTCGTCTGCCCGGCTCTAAAACGTCTGACCGGCCGCCTGCTGATTGCTGCCTGACCGTAAAAACGGCGGACCTGCCGCCTGACTCAGCCGCAGAGGGACCGGGCGATCTTGGCTGCCAGGGCGGCGTTGTTGATCAGAAAGGCCTTCTGGGATTCCACGCTCTTGTCGCCCAGGTATTCCCGAATACGGCCCATCATATAGCCGGTGATGGCTTTTCCCATGATGTGTTTGTTCTCCACGTCGCGCATCGCGGCGTCGACCGCTCTGTTGATCTTTTCGTGGTCCAGCTCAAAAGCTCTGGGAATGGGATTGACCACCAGAATTCCGCCGGGAATGTTCATCTTTGTCTTGATGCGCATGACCTCCGCCAGCTCCTCCGGCGTATCCATACGGTAGGTGAGGCGGAACCCGCTGCCGCGGACCATATATTCGGGCATGCGGTCCGTCCTGTAGCCGATGACCGGAACGCCCGCTGTCTCCAGGTATTCCATCGTGAGGTTCAGGTCCAGGATCGGTTTCGTACCTGAACAGACGACCATCACTTTATTCTGGGCGACAGACTGCAGATCTGTCGAGATGTCCATGGTCTTTTCCGCGCCGATCTGGGCTCCGCCGATGCCGCTGCCGCAGGCGATCCTGAGCCCCACAAGGGCAGCGATCTGGACGGCCGCGGCGATCGTCATACAGCCGTCCGCGTGCATGGCCAGGAGAATCGGGATATCCCTGGCCGACGCCTTGTAGATCGATCCGCGCTTTTTCTCCAGGTAGCGGATCTCATCGTCCTCCAGCCCCATATGGATCTTCCCGTGCAGGATCGCCGCGAAGGCCGGCGCCGCCCCGTTGTCCCGGACCGTCTTCTGCATCCAGAAGGCAAAATCCGAGATCCCGGGATAGATCATGCCGCCGAAGGTGGCCGCGCTCTCGATCACGACGACAGGGCGCCCCTCCTGCATGGCCTCACGTACCTCTTTCGAAAAAACGATATAGCCTTTTCCGAGGTCCTCCAGATCGTCTAAGCTGTTTTCACCACTGTTTTCTTCGCTGTCCTCTTCCTCTGTGAAGGCATGCTGCTTGTCTGTCGCCGCGGCTTCCTCATGGATGGCGGAAAACAGATCCACGAAATCCATCCATGCGTCTATGTCGTAGCGCAGATCCGGCGTCGCGACAAGGTCCCCTTCGTCGGAGAACAGATAGCTCTCTGCAGGTTCATAGGCGTCCGCGTCCTGTGCCGCAAAGGAATCGTGGATCTCCTCCCCTTCTTCTGCCGCCCTTTCCATCCAGCTCTGGTCAGAGGGTGTTTCCGTTTCCACACCGAACCATCCGTTGGAGAATACGCAGAGACCGGATACGCGGCCATGCCTTCCCGCCATTGCGCTCCGGATGCTGTCATAAAAGCTCTCTTCGTTTTCCAGAAAACGGGCAATATTCTCCGCGGCGTCCTCCGGCGTCAGCCCCATTTTTTCGATATGGGCCGAGGTCATGCCGATCGTGACACCGCTCAGGACCACATATTCCCCGGCATCCCGCATCATGAGGAGCTCTGCGAAAAAGGCACGGTCCCGCAAAAGCGCCAGCAGCACATCTCCGGGAATATAGCTTTCCTGTTCCTCACCGGAGGAGCCTTCCGCAAGCCAGCCTGCATACTCCTCCTGCACTTCGACCGACGCCATCTGCAGAAGTTCCTGTACCTCAAACGGGATCTCCATCGCGTCGATCCGTCCGAATCTCTGATAAAAATCCGATGCAATCTGCCCCATACTACCCCCCTCGGACTTATGATTTTATATCAATTATAATGAT
>JAFWDM010000109.1 GCA_017513005.1 Lachnospiraceae bacterium | reverse complement strand
TCGGCCGCCATTTTGGCCCGGTCGAAGCGCCGCTGGATATCCAGGCTCTTGTCCGCTTTGGCGTAAACGCCCATGCGCAGCCGGACCCGGGTATTGACCGAGCCGTCCTCCCGCAGTCCGATGGCCGCGTTCTCCAGGATCGCCTTGTAGTCCTTGCCGTGAGGACAGTAGACCATGAAGGTGTCCGCCTCCCGGCGGCAGACGATCCCGCCGTTTTCCTGCACCATCTCGCGCATCTTCTCGCCGATCCTGCGCAGGACACTATCCCCGTAGACCGTGCCGAAGCGCTCGTTGATCATGTGGAAATGGTTGATGTCCACGACGACGGCGTCCATCTCCGTCTCCTTGTGGTGATGGTCAAACTGCTCGGCATAGCGGTAGAAATATTCGCGGTTGTACAGTCCTGTCAGCGGATCCCGCTCCGTGGAATTGATGATCTGCCTGTTCTCCGAGAGCTCGATGGTACGGAGGATGCGCGCCAGCATGACGCCTGCCTGGGGATAGGGCTTGGGTATGAAATCGATCGCGCCCAGCGACAGGCTCTCGATCTCCGCATCCTGATCGGAGGTCAGGACAATGATCGGGATCACCGCCAGTTCCGGCTCCTGCCGCACCCTCCGCAGGACTTCCAGTCCGCCCATGACCGGCATCTTCAGATCCATCAGAACGAGGGAGAGCTGTTCACGCGTCTGCCGCATTTTTTCCAGCGTTTCCCGGCCGTCCTCTGCATAGATCACTTCATAATCGTTCTGCAGGACCAGGCCCAGCAGTTCCCGGTTGATCAGTTCGTCATCTGCGACCAGAATCAGACGTTTTCCGTTGGCGGAGTGGAATTTTTCATGGCTCTTGAGCATGGGTGCTCCTTTCGTATATTTTTTCAAATATCCGGTCCGCACGAAGCGGTTTCTTCACAGCTGCTGTTTTGTAACAAAAGGTCTGCAGACCGCCTTCTTCGCCCCGGGACGTATTCCTGCGATCCGCCATGCCTTTTATTATAGCATGTTCGGTCAGGAGAGAAAATGAAAGAAATCATATGCTATAATAGGGTAGGCTGAACGGCAAAACTGCCGTGCACCGCGCTGCGGACCACCGGGGCACTGATCCCTTTTTACAGGGATCATGACAATACCGGACAGAAGAGATCTGTCCAGAACAGGAGGTATTTATTATATGAAAAGAAAAATCATAAGCCTGCTCCTGGCGGCAGTAGTGTCTGCATCCAGCTGGCGGCCTGTGGTACATCCCCTGCTGCTTCCCCGTCGGCCGCTGGTGCCAAAGAGGGGTCTGCAGGGACAGGGGAGGATCTCTCCGCCTCCGGCAGTACTGCAGCAGCGGAGGCAGGGACCACTGCGGGAGAGGCAGGAACCACCGCTGCGGCAGAAGCCGGAAACACCTCGGCCGCTGAAACAGGGGCCACTGCAGCAGCCGAGGCGGGGACCACTGCCGCCGCGCCGGCTGACCTGGTGACGACCGGCGGAAAGCCCTGGATCGACTCCGATCTGAAGGCAAACATCACAGAAAACATGTCCCTGTCCCCGGCGGAGGATTTCCATCTCTATGTCAATCACGACTGGCTCCTGCAGACGGAGCTGCCAGCCGGCTACCGCAGTTACAACGCATTTGCGGAAGTACAGGACGAAGTGGAGAAAAAGGCCCGGGAGGTTCTGGAGGATGAGACGCTCACCGGACATGACGCCGAGCTGGTCCAGTCCCTGTACGGAGCGATCCTGGACTGGGATTCCAGGGACGCGGCAGGCATGGATCCCATTCTGGGAATCGTGCAGGACATCCAGGGCATCGACAGCCTGGAGGCGCTTTCCGATTTTATCTGTGATCCGGAGCGCAGCTTTTTTGCACCCGTGTTCATCAATGTAAACAATATGACGGATCTGGCAGACTCTTCGCACTACATCACCCAGATCTGGAACGACGGTTTCACCCTGGATGACGCCGCGGAATACAAAAACCGCACGGAGATGGGCGAGCGCGCCTTCAATGCGGGTCTCTATGAGGCAAAGGCCCTGCTTCCCCGCCTCGGATACACGGAGGAGGAAGCCGCGGAAATGTTCGATACCCTGATCGGGCTGGAGTCCAGGCTGGCGGAGGTCTCCCTCACCAGCGCCGATACCATGCAGGCGGATTACATAGACAGGATCAATAACATCTATACACCGCAGGAACTGGCTGACCTCTCCCCTGTCTTTCCGCTGGTCCGGGAGATCGCCTCGCGCGGATACGATGCGGCAGAGAAATATATCGTCCCCCAGCCGGAAGTCGTCAAACGCATGAATGAGCTGTATACGGAAGAAAATCTGGAGGCCATGAAGACCTACATGCTTGTCCGGCTGGTCCTCGGAAGTGCTCCCGCCCTCGACAGCAGTGCCTATGACGTGTACGTGGAGGCGGCAAACATGAAAAGCGGCTCCACCGGGCGCCTGGACGACCGGAAGGTCGCCTATGATATCGTCAGAAACGCACTTTCCACACCTATGGACAGGGCCTACCTCGAGCGGTACGACGCGCAGGAGCAGAAGGAGCAGATCACGCAGATCTGCAGGGACGTGATCGACACCTACCGCACGATGCTTTCCGAGGAGGACTGGCTCTCGGAGGAGACGAAGGCGAAGGCGATCGAAAAGCTGGACAACATCCGGATCAACGCGGTCTATCCGGACAAGTGGATCGACTACAGCACGCTCCACCTGACCGGCCTGTCCTTCTTTGACTGCATGAGGGAGATCGACCTGTTCCAGGAGAATCTGGACCGGTCCCACACCAACGGGACCGTCGACAAAGACATCTGGGAATTTGATATCCTGGAGACGAACGCCTACTACAACCCGCAGGAGAATTCCATCAACCTGATCCTCGGGATCCTCGATGCGCCTTTCTATTACGAGGGGATCTCCAGAGAGGAACTGCTGGGCGGCATCGGGATCGTGATCGGTCACGAGATCAGCCACGCCTTTGACACGAACGGCGCACAGTATGACAAAGACGGCAACTACGCAAACTGGTGGACGGAGGAGGACTACACCGCTTTTAAGGAGAGAGCCTCCAGACTCGCCTCCTACTATGATTCGATCACTGTCTGGGAAGGGCAGAACGCGATCGGCACCAATGTACAGACCGAAGCCATCGCCGACATGGCAGGCATGAAGGCCATGCTCCGGATCGCGAAGGAGGAGGAGGATTTCGACTACAAGGCCTTCTTCACCGCTTTTGCCACCATCTGGCGCAGGATCAATACCCGCGAGACAGAATACAGCAGTGTCACGCAGGATCCCCACCCCCTGCACTATCTGCGGACCAATGTCGCCGTCCAGCAGTTCGAGGAGTTCCGCGAGGCCTTCGATGTGAAAGAGGGCGACACCATGTACCTGGCGCCGGAGGACACGGTCCTTGTCTGGTAAGGAACCGCTTTTTTGCCGGCAGGCGCAGTCCTCGTCTGGTAAGGAACCGCTTTTTTGCCGGCGGGCCCTGCTTTCCGCAGAGCGGCAGGCAGGGCCCCGGGGGGTTACGGACCGGGGACAAGTCTGTGATATATGGCGTCCCGCAGGACACCTGTAAGCCGAGCAGCTGCAGCAGAACCTGCTGCAGACAGGAGGAGCAGTACCATGAATATTTCCCGGATGTATCAGGAAAAACTCCGCACCCCGCAGGAGGCTGTGCGCTGTGTCAGGAGCGGGGACTGGGTCGACTACACGATGACGCTCGGCTTTCCGACCCTGCTGGACCAGGCCCTGGCCGACCGGAAGGAGGAGCTGAGAGACGTCAAAGTACGCGGCAACCTCATGAACGGCCCCATCCAGATCGTGGAGTGCGATCCGGACCGCGCACACTTCGTATACCACAGCTGGCACTGCTCCGCCTATGAGCGCCGGCTGAGCGACCGTGGGCTCTGCAGCTATATCCCCATGGTATTTCACAATGTCGTGCCCTATTACGAGCATTTTCTGACCGTGAACGTGGCGATGGTCTGCGTGACGCCCATGGACCGCCACGGGTATTTCAGCTTTTCCGGTGCCACAGGGACGGCCAAGGGGATCGTGGACCAGGCGGACATCGTCATCGTGGAGGTCAACGAGCGCCTCCCCCGGGTGTGCGGCGGGTTCGGCGACTGCATCCATATCTCCGAGGTCGACTATATCGTGGAGGGAGAGCACCCTCCCCTCCCGCAGGTGGACATCGGCACTCCCACAGACATCGACCGGCGGATCGCGGAACACATCTTTCCCTATATTCCCGACGGGGCGACCCTCCAGTTCGGGATCGGGAGCATGCCGTCGCTCGTCGGCAAGATGCTGGCGCAGTCAGACCTGCGGGACCTGGGCATGCACACGGAGCTGTGCACGGATGCCTATGTGGATCTGCACGACGCCGGCAAGCTCACGAACAAGCACAAAACCATTTTCCCCGGCAAGGGGATCACGGGCGCCGCGCTGGGGACGGACAGACTCTATGACTGGCTGGACGAAAATCCCGGCGTGGGCTTCTGCCCGCTGCAGTATGTCAATGACCCCGGCGTCATCGGGCAGATCGACAACATGGTGTCCATCAATGAGTGCCTGAACGTCGACCTGTTCGGCCAGGTCTCCTCGGAGAGCACGGGCCTACGCCAGATCAGCGGCACCGGCGGACAGCTGGATTTCCTGCTGGGGGCGTCAGCCTCCCGGGGCGGCAGGGCCTTTCTCTGCCTCGCCTCCACCTACACAGACCGCGACGGCAGGATGCAGAGCAACATCCTCCCCCATTTCTGCGGCGAGATCGTGACCTCCCCCCGGTCCCAGGTATATTTTATCGTCACCGAGTACGGGGCTGTCAATCTGGAGGGCCGGTCCACCTGGGAGCGCGCGGAGATGCTCGTCGAGATCGCCCACCCCTTCTACCGGGAAGCCCTGATCAGCGAGGCGGAGCGAATGAACATCTGGCGCAGATCCAATAAGCGCTGACAAAGGGTGACAAAGGGGACGGTTCTTTTTGTCACCTTTCGCACACATCCCCGGAGAAGGTTTTTTGCGATGACAAAAGGTGCCATAAGGGACGGTTCTTTTTGTCACCTTTCGCACGCATCCCCGTAGAAGGTTTCTGCTGCAGGTCCCGACCCGATGGTTCCCTGCGGAATGCTATAGCGTGTCTCCAGGCATAAGATGCAAAATGAAAACCTCACAGGATGTCATGCCTTTATCGCGCTTCCGGTTCCCTGGCAAAAAGGAATAGTTAAAAAAGGAATAGTTAAAAAAGAAACAGTAAAAAAGAAACAGTAAAAAACAGGCACGGGCCCTCTTTTTTAGCCCGCGCCTGTTTTCTGTTTTCTGTTTTCTGCTCTTTGTTTTCTTTTTTTCAGATTCGATCTTCGTACCGGTCAGCTTCACTCAGCCGCATCTTGACGCCGTTGAGAACGATAAACCCGTCCTCGGGATCGTCATGCGGGATATAGCGGGGGGTATCGAACTCTTCATGCCGGTGGCCAAACCGTCTGCAGGAGACATCTTCCTCTCCGGACATGCGGTGTCCGTCTGAGGCGAGAGGGCCTCTTCCCGTACTCAGGGGCCTGCGCGCCGCAGGCCTTTTGCCGCCTGCTGTGACCGGGGGCGTCTGGGTACCGGAAGGCCTCCTGTCACTGCCCGGCTTTGCACCGCCGCTGCGAAGGAATCGAAAGACCACGATCATGATCAGTATCACATAAATCAGTATACTTTCCATTCTCTCTCCTTTCTGTCTTTTCTGTCAGTCCCGCCCCATTCGTGCGCAGTCCTGCAGTCTGTTCCTGCCCTGCTTCCCGCAGGACTTTTCGCCGTCAGTCCCGACCCATTCATGCGGAGCCTTTCCCTGTCAGTCCCGACCCATTCATGCGGAGCCTTTCCCTGTCAGTCCCCCTCCACCTCATGCAGGGCCTTTTCCAGGGTCGTCAGGATCTGTGCCTGTGCTGCGCGTACAGACCCCTGCACCATGGCTGGCTTTCCCCCGCCTCGTGCGCCGCAGGCTTTGTGGAGGCAGGCATTCAGAACGCGGGCATCTTTTTTCTTTGCGGCAGTAACCGCGCCGGCTTTTTTCCCGGCACCGCCGAAGTTCTTTCCTGCGTCGGCGGCATTCGTTTCCGCATCAGCCGTATTCTTCCCGGCATTAGTATTCATTCCCGCGCCGGCAGCGCTCTTGCCCGCGTCGGCGGCATCCTCCCCCGCCCCGATGATATAGCGGTATCCGTCCGTATCCGTACCGATAAAAACGCCGCAGTATCCGGGATGCGCCGCGCAAAGATCGTTGACGAGCCTGCGCTGGGCAAGGTTCCCGATGCCGTCCGCAAAGAGAAAGACGTCCTCCTGTCCCTCTGGCACAGCCGCCGCAAGGGCCTTTGTGACCTGAGCCTCCAGATCCGAGGACCTCTGGCGGAGCTTTTCGTTGTCCTCCAGGATCCTGGAGACGCCGGCGCCGATCTTTTCCCGCGGCATGTTAGTCAGGTGGGATACCTCTTCGACCTCCTGCTGCTGCGCCTGGAGATAAGCCAGGGCACGCTCCCCGCACAGGATCGTCAGGCGGATGCCGTCCCGTTCCCGGAGAGTCCGGATGATCTTGATGAGGCCGATCTCGCCGGTCCGCTTCACATGCGGCGCGCAACAGGCGCACATATCCACACCGGGGATCTCCACCAGCCTGAGCGGACCGTCGATCTCCTTTTTGCTGCGGTACTCGATGGTCTCCAGCTCCTCCGGATCCGGATACCAGCCGCGGATCTCCCTGTTGTCCCAGACGACACGGTTGGCAGCTGTTTCCATCCAGAGGATGTCCGTATCCGTCAGCGGTCTGTTGAAATCCAGGGTGACGGTATTGTCGCTCAGATGAAAGCCGACGTTGTCGCATCCGAACCGGCTGTGGGCAAGCCCTGAGAGGATGTGCTCCCCGGAGTGGTTCTGCATGTTGGAGAAGCGGTGGGCGAAATCGATCTTTCCGTGTATGGTACTGCCTGGAGAAAATGAGACCTGCTCCGGGACGCAGACAGCATGTCGGATCACATCACCATCCAATTGTACATCTGTGACCGGACAACCGTTGATCTCTCCCGTGTCCGGTGTCTGACCTCCCTCCTCCGGGAAGAAGAGGGTTCTGTCCAGGATAAGTTCCCAGGTCTGCAGGGAATCTTGCTTTTTTTGATCCAGAAGTGAGGCGGAAAGTACTTTCGCGTCAAATTCCACTGCGTATGCATTGGTGTCAAACAGTTTTTCTGTTGCAGGAAATGATCCCATATGTACAGTATTACCTCCGGCTGCGGTTTATACGGACTTTACTCGCTGCGGGATGCAGCGAGGCATCAGTTCAGTGAAAACAGGTACTGTCAAAATCCCCCCTCCTTATAAGCTCTGGCAATCACATAAGAGGGCTCATAGTATGCACCGCAGTCATACAGATCCAGTTTTTCACAGATTTCATCATTGTAAATACGAATCAGAGCATGAATGTAATCCTCATCCGGTTCCATCGTGTCAAGGATCAGCCTTGTATATACTTTACAAAACACGATCTGATGCGTAGGATGACGGAATTTTGCCAGTTCCCAGAATGCCGCTCTCGAGATCGCCCCTCTGAAAAAATCCTCCACGTAATCCCAGATGGTATCATTTGCCATCGGTCCTTCGACAATATCATAGAAGTGCTCAATTCCTCTTCTGCAGTCAGCGATAAAATCAAGCCATTCGTCTGTCATGGTAAATGATCATAACGCCTTACATTTCCGCGCTTCTGCCTGCCTTGTTGGCGCCCATGCGCAGGTAGGCGTTGATGAAGCGGTCGATGTCGCCGTCGAGGACGGCGCCGGTGTTGGAGGTCTCCTCCTGGGTCCGGGTGTCCTTGACCAGGGTGTAGGGCTGCAGAACGTAGGACCGGATCTGGCTGCCCCAGGCAATGTCCTTGACCTCGCCGCGGATGCCGGCGAGTTTGGCCTCTTCTTCTTCCTTTTTCAGCATATAGAGCTTGGCCTTGAGCATCTGCATGGCCTTGTCCTTGTTCTGGAACTGGGAGCGCTCGTTCTGGCAGGTGACGACGATGCCGCTGGGGAAGCGGGTGATGCGGATGGCCGAGGACGTCTTATTG
>JAFWDM010000108.1 GCA_017513005.1 Lachnospiraceae bacterium | reverse complement strand
GATGAGCCACATCTCCACCGGCGGCGGCGCTTCCCTGGAGTTCCTCGAAGGCAAGGACCTTCCCGGTGTCGCGGCAGCTGATGACAAATAATACGGCATACCATGCCGGCTCGGACGCAGAAGCGTGTCAGCGCAAAAGTGCGTCGAAAGGGAGAATTATTATGGCAAGAAGAACGATCGTAGCCGGAAACTGGAAAATGAACAAGACGCCCACCGAGGCAAAGGCGCTCGTCGAGCTGCTGCCCCCCCTGGTGAAGAACGATGACGTGGATGTCGTCTACTGCGTGCCCGCCATCGATATCATTCCCGTCGTGGAAGCGGTCAAGGGCTCCAATGTCGAGGTCGGCGCGGAGAATCTCTCCGACAAGGACAGCGGCGCCTTTACCGGCGAGGTCTCCGGTGCAATGCTCAAGGATGCAGGTGTCAAGTATGTCATCATCGGGCATTCCGAGAGAAGAGAATACTATAAAGAAGACGATGCTTTCCTGAACAGGAAAGTGCACAAGGCTTTCGAGTACGGCCTCATCCCGATCCTCTGCTGCGGCGAGACCCTCGAGCAGCGTGAGACGGGCGTGACCATCGACTGGATCCGCCTGCAGCTCAAGAGCGACTTGGTGGGCATCACAGCCGAGCAGGCAGCCACGATGGTCATCGCCTATGAGCCGATCTGGGCGATCGGTACAGGCAAGGTCGCGACCACAGAGCAGGCCCAGGAAGTCTGCCATGCCATCCGCGCCCTCATCGCCGAGATCTATGATACCGATACTGCAGACAAGATCCGCATCCAGTACGGAGGCTCTGTCAAGGGTTCCTCCGCACCCGAACTGTTCGCGCAGCCGGATATCGACGGCGGTCTGATCGGCGGTGCGGCTCTGACGGAAGACTTCGGAAAGATCGTGAATTATAAGTGATCGGAGCAGGATTCCCCCGCCGGTCTGTGTAAAACACTGAAGAGATAGCGGAAATCCGTATCCGGGTCCCGGGCGGGCGTTTCCGGGTTCATGCGCCTTATAGACCTGTGCGGCAGCATATTCCATGCGCCGCACAGGTTTTTCCATGGGAGACAAAGGAAAAAACATGCTGAGAGAAGGAGATATTACGGATATCTTTGACGGGCATTTTTACGGGCCGGAGGATCCGGCGCCGGTGGGGTGCGGGGATTGTGCGGGGTGTTCGGCATGCTGCCGCAATACCGGGGATACGATCATTCTGGATCCCTATGATATGTTTATGCTCTGCAGGGGGACCGGAAAGACATTTCAGGAGATGCTGGAGCGAGAGATCGAGATCCGGCTCGTCGACGGCCTCATACTGCCGAATCTGATGCAGCACCATGCGCAGCCTCTGCTTCCTGTGCGAACGGAAGCGGGAGCGGAAGATGGCGGGGACCATTGTCCCTTCCTTTCTGCAGCCGGGCGCTGCACGATCCATTCCTTCCGGCCCGGTCTCTGCCGCCTGTATCCGCTGGGACGATATTATACGGAGGAGGGGTTCGTCTATATCTGTCAGAAGGACGAATGTACCCACAGGGACAAGACCCCCGTCCGGGTCCGGGACTGGCTGGGACTGGAGGATCTGCCGCGCTACGAAGCCTTTGTACAGGACTGGCATGATTTTAAGAAGCGGGCACAGGCGGCGATGGAGCGCCTGACCATTAAGAGCCAGGAATCCGTGCGCAGATATATCCTGCAGATCTTCTTTTTCCATCCCTGGCTTTCTGATATTGATTTTTACACGCAGTATGAAGCCAGGATGGAGGTCTGCCGTGATGCACTGGGGGAGATCCTGTGACGGACCTGCTGTGATATTCTGAATAAAGGATGTATAAAGGGAGGGGCAGAAGCAGGGAGGATGGTATTTTTTCCTGTTAATTTCATAATTATTCTTTTCAATCACACTTTCATTTGATACAATACTGAATTGTTTGAAAGAAACAGTGCCTTTGACGGTGCCTTTCATCAGATCGATCCAGATACTGAACCGGATAGTTAGTCTTTTCAGGAAACAGGAGATTATTATGGGAAGTACAGAGCGCAGAGTTGGAACAGTAGCAAGGGGCATCCGCTGCCCGATCATCCGCAAGGGTGATGATCTGAGCGAGATCGTTGTAGACAGTGTCCTCGGAGCGGCACAGAGCGAAGGCTTTTCCCTGCGTGACAGGGATGTCATCGCAGTGACGGAGTCCATCGTCGCCCGTTCACAGGGCAACTACTGCAGCGTGCAGAATATCGCCGCGGATGTGAAGGCCAAGCTGGGCGGCGGGACGATCGGTGTGATCTTCCCGATCCTTTCCCGCAACCGTTTTGCCATCTGCCTGCGCGGCATCGCCATGGGCGCAAAAAAAGTCGTCCTGATGCTGAGTTATCCTTCCGATGAAGTCGGAAATGAGCTGGTCAGTCTCGATAAGATCGACGCGGCCGGCGTCAATCCCTACAGTGATGTGCTGACGCTGGAGAAATACCGTGAGCTCTTCGGTGTCAACCGCCATGAGTTCACCGGCGTCGACTATGTGGAATACTACGGAGACCTGATCAGGTCCTGCGGCGCGGAGGCCCAGATCATCTTCGCCAATCATCCGGAAGCCGTCCTGCCCTATGCGGATCATGTCCTCAACTGCGATATCCATACCCGCAGGCGCACAAAGAGGATCCTCCTGGAGGCAGGCGCCAAGGTGGTGTGCAGCCTGGATGAGATCATGACCGCACCGGTCGACGGAAGCGGCTGCAATGAGCTGTACGGGCTTCTGGGCTCCAATAAGTCCACAGAAGATATGATCAAGCTCTTCCCCCGCGACAGCAAGGATCTGGTCCTTGATATCCAGAAGAAGATCCTGGACCGGACGGGCAGACACGTCGAAGTTATGGTCTACGGAGACGGCGCCTTCAAGGATCCCCAGGGAAAGATCTGGGAGCTGGCTGATCCGGTCGTCTCCCCCTTTTTTACGGACGGACTGATCGGTACGCCCAACGAACTGAAGCTCAAATATCTCGCAGACAATGATTTCAAGCACCTCTCCGGCGATGCGCTCCGTGAGGCGATCTCCGAGAGCATCCGCAAAAAAGACGGCGACCTCAAGGGCAATATGGCTTCCCAGGGCACGACTCCCCGCCAGCTGACCGACCTGATCGGGTCTCTGTGCGACCTGACCAGCGGATCCGGCGACAAGGGCACGCCCGTTGTCCTCGTACAGGGGTATTTTGATAACTACACCAACGACTGACCCGGCCGGTGCGCAGGGAGGTATGAGCAAAGACAAAGAGCCCGGGGGACTGATCCCGCTGTGCAAAAAGACATAGATGCCCGGGGAACCGCCCCTGCGGTATATGCAGAAGATACGGATGAAGAAGACCGCCGGAGGTTCCGTTTCCGGCGGCTTCTTTTTGCATGAAATAATCCGGGACAGGCCACTAATACGTGACGAAATCCCAAAAGTGTCCTATAATAAAGTCTGAATGCAAAAATGAGAGGGGCCATGCGATGGATCATGAAAAGATCAATATTGAACAAAGCGGGAGGACCGGCAGGACAGTAAAGATCGGAAACGTTCTTCTCTGGATCCTGATCGTGTTCGCACCGGTCATAGCCGGATGGATCATCGGTCTTGTCTCCGGGACGGACCCGCTCCGGCTGGATGCCTGGAACACGACCTGGAACGATGAGAACGGGTATTTTCGCGTGATCCGCACGATGCGCCACTACGGTGTCCCGCAGGGAATGACGGGATTCAATGAGATCATATCCGGGAACGTACCCTTTGGTCCATACAATCTCTTTACTTATATCCCCTATTACCTGCTCTCTTTTCTGACGGGATGTTCTTCGCACAATTATATCTATCTGTGCAATATCATCCTGGCCGTGCTGGCGAACCTGGTTCTGGTCGCCCTGGTGCGTCCGGGGAAAAGGGATGCGGTCCTTCTGGCGGCCTTCTTTCTGACGCAGCTGATCGCGGCGCGCTATACCTGGTCCGGGATGGCGGAGGCGAGTTATCATTTTTATATCGTTGTCTTCATGGGCCTGGTCATATGGTACCTGAAAAAACCGGATGCAGCCGGGTGGAAGAAGGGAGCGGCCCTCGCAGGGATGGTGGCGCTGACCTTTTTCTTCGGGGTCATGCGGCCGTATTTTGCGGCCCTGTTCCTGATCCCGCTCTATCTGCTGATCTTCCGGCACCCGCGGATCGGGGAGATCCGGCGTTTCATCCTGTCCCTCCTGATCCTGGCGGTGATGTTCGGCACCGTGATCCTGATGTATTTCTTCATGGGATATATTGCGGAATACTTCGAGATCGCCCCCGCGGTGCGGCTGACCGAGATCATCCGGACCGGACAGGTCCGCGGGATCCTGTTCAGCATGGTCCGTATCAACCTGGACAGCGTGCGGTCCGCGGTCGATCTGGTAAAGGAGTACCGCTGGGCGGGGGGCGTAGCCTTCCTGTTCTATTTTGAATGGCTGCTTTTGCTGGTCTTATGGATCCACGCGCTGGCAGCGCGGAAAAAAGACGGGTCTGCCGCAGTCTGTTTTCTGCTGCTGGCAGCGGGAGCCATGATCTATGAGGCGACGATCCTCCTCTACAAGGCCTACCAGCTGCACAGGATGCTGCTGGCGATCACGATCGCCTATACGCTCTTTCTGATCGCCTTCGGCCGTGTGCTCCCCTGGATCAACGCGGCGGCTGTGATCGCGCTTGTCGGCCTGTATCTGATGATGATGCCCTCCGCTTTTGCCCTGCCGCAGATCAATGAAGCCAGTATCTCCGGGACGCAGCTGGCGGCCTATAAAAAAGAACTCACCGGTCTCCTGCCCTATCGGAAGCTCGATGAAGAGAACCCTGTTTTCGGGACCCCTGCCTCCCTGGATCCCTATTGGGAAAACACGGTCGCCAAGGTCACGGAGGATGCCCATATCCAGACCTCGTTTGTCCTGCCCGACTACCTCTCTCTGAATATATGCACGGACAAATACATGAGACAGTCCATCGCAAGCGGCAGTTTCAGCAGCCGCTATGTCATGGTCAGGGAGGATTCCGAACTGGACGAAATGTGCCGGAAAAAGTATCTGCTGCTCTGGAAAGACATCGGACACTGTATTTATGACTGCAGGAAGGCGCCTGCAGAGTAGACCAAAGACGTAAAATCTGACGGATGATCGCAGCATCATGGAACCGGATTAGATTAGGTTGAATTGAATCTTGCAAAAAATTGTGACTATTGAAAAAGAGAACGAGACGGCGCATGCCTGCCGCCATGTACTGCGGATGACAGCCGCGGGCATGGCGGGGATCCTCTGTCTGGGGAACGCAGTTCTGCCGGTCTCCGCATTTATAAAGGGATCTGCCGGTCCTGACAGGGCCGGCATGCAGATCGGTCCTGTTCGATCGGAAGAGGACGCAGAAAACGAAAGGGAAAGCACGGATCCCGGAAAAGCCGGCGAGGAAGAGGTCTTCCGCAACTGGCATCTGGACCCCGATGCCTTTCCTTCAGAAGCGAACGGGGAGATCCCCGAGGTACCGGAAGACCTGCTGCCGTTTTTTGAAGAAATGACGCAGGAGGCGGTCCTGTGGTATGCCGGACAGGCCCCCGCCACAGCGGACCTGTCCCCCTACTCGCCCCGCGCGGACGCGATCCGGGCCGCTGTGCGCGATGCCGCCGGTCGGACTGCGGAAAGAGACAAAAAGGACATTCTGAAAAAGCTGCAGGCGGCTGCCTCTGTCTGGGACGGCAGTGCCCTTGAGAGGATGCTGGCTTCTTTACAGAGCAGCGGGACGATAGAGGCGTCCGCCTCCGGCGGCAGACCGGGACCGGATGGATTTCCCGCCGTGAGCGCCCATGCTATGGAGCGCGGCCCGGAAGGGGAAGAGCCGGAAGAGAGAGAAGGCACTTCCTTCCATCCCGGCCTTCCTTCTCTGCAGACATACCTGCGCGAGAGGAAGGATACGGCTGCCGGAGATTCCGAAGCATCCGTGCCGGAAGGGAGCAGCACTGGTGCAGCAGGCTCCGGCGAAGAATATGTGACAGACCCCGGAGATGATACAGCTGCGGACTTATGGGCTGCTTCCGCTCAGCGGGGGACGGGTCCGCTTCCGGTACCGCCGGGGCTGTATGATTTTACGATCCGTTTTCCGGCTTCTGCAGAGAAGATGCAGACGCCGGGCGGCCGGACCCTGTTTCCCGGTCTGTCCCATTACATCGGCTTTACCGACCCGGACCACCAGGCTGCTTTAGGGGAGCACTCTGCAGACATAAAGAATAAAAACCGGGAGGAGATGCAGACGGCTCTTTTGCCGGATGCCGTACCTTTTTCGCAGAGCAAATCTTTTTCGGAAGAGGACAGTTCCGGTTCTGTGGCTGATCCGGGCGCAGTGTACGCTCTTTCCGGAGCGGCGCCCCTTGCGCAGACCTCTGTCCCTTCTCAGAGACGGACCATCTTTATCGGGGATTCCCGCACGGTGGGGATGCAGATGTATGTCGGCGGAGAGGAGAATGAATACTGGTCCGCCAAAAACAGCATGGGATACAGCTGGATGAGGGAATCGGGCGTCCCGGCCGTGGAAGACCTGATCGGGCGGGACACGGACGTCGTGATCCTGATGGGGGTCAATGATCTCGGGAACATGGGAAGCTATGTCGACTATATGAACGAGAAGGCGGCGGAATGGAAAAGACGCGGTGCCCGCACCTTTTTTGTCTCCGTCACGCCGGTCCGGGAAAACGGCAGCCACAATGCGAGAAACTCCCGGATCGACGAGTTCAACGCCTATGCGCAGGCCAACCTCCGCGGGGTCCATTATATCGATGCCGCCGACAGGATCCGGGACAGCTTCGGCTCTCCCGACGGTCTGCACTATGATGGTCCGACCTACAGGGAGATCTACCGGATCATCCGTTTTTACGTCTACCGGGGTTGGTATGAGCGGGACGGGCTGCGGTTCTGGTTTGACTGCGGCAGGCCTGTGACCGGGTGGCAGTTCCTGGAAGGGCAGTGGCAGTACATGGACGGCCTGGGGGTCCGGTGGGTGACCAACGGACGCGTCGGGGATGTCTGTCTGGCCCCCTATCCCGAGACGGAAATGCTCGACCCCTATAAGGCGGTCCTTGTACCCGGGGACCTGTGACTGCATAAGGCAGGATATTCGTGTGTATCATTCCTGCCTTTATTCCGGGATATTGCCCGCGGGGATGTAATAATAACAACTGATGTGTCAAAACAGGGATGGTTATGACCGTATGCAGGATAAGGAGGTAAGGCATGCTTCGAGACGGTAGGATCTGGATTGCAAATAACGATGCCGGAGAGGGGATCTTCCTTCTGCCGCGGATGGCGAACCGCCACGGGCTGGTGGCGGGAGCGACAGGTACCGGCAAGACTGTGACGACGCGTGTCATGGCGGAGTCCTTCAGTGCGCTGGGCGTCCCTGTCTTCATGGCGGATATCAAGGGCGATCTGGCAGGCCTGTACGCGCCAGGTGCGGATTCGGAGGACATGCAGGCGCGCATCGCGCGCTTCGGACTCTCTCAGTATGGCTTCTCCTATGAGGGATGCCCGGTCACGCTCTGGGATATCTACGGGAAAAACGGGATCCCACTGCGGACGACGGTCTCCGAGATGGGGCCGCTCCTGATGGCCAGGATCCTGCAGCTGAACGACCTGCAGAGCGATATCCTCAGTATCGTCTTCAAGATCGCGGACGACCGGGGGCTTCTTCTGGTCGATACCAAGGACCTCAAGTCCATGCTGAACTATGTGCAGGAGCACGCCAGGGACTTCACCGACCAGTACGGCCGCATGAGCAGCGCTTCGATCGGGGCCATCCTGCGCGCCCTGGTCGCCCTGGAGAGCCAGGGGGGCGACATATTCTTCGGAGAGACCGCCCTCAACATCGAGGACTTCATGCAGGTCGGAACAGGCGGAAAGGGGATGATCAATATCCTCGATTCCGGGAGCCTCTTCAGCAACGGGCGCCTCTACTCCTCCTTCCTGCTCTGGCTTTTGTCGGAATTGTTCGAGATGATGCCGGAGGTCGGGGATCTCGACAGACCCAAGCTGGTCTTTTTCTTCGACGAGGCGCATCTTCTGTTCAAGGATGCTTCGAAGGCATTTCTGGAGAAGATCGAGCAGGTCGTCAAGCTGATCCGGTCCAGAGGGGTCGGGGTCTATTTCTGCACACAGAACCCCAGAGATATTCCGGACGGGGTCCTGGCCCAGCTGGGCAACCGCGTCCAGCATGCCCTCCGCGCCTATACACCGGCGGAGCAGAAAGCCGTCCGCGCGGCAGCGCAGTCCTTCCGGGAGAACCCGGCATTTGACACGGAGGATACCCTGCTGGCGCTGGGAACCGGCGAAGCCCTGATCTCATGCCTGGACGAAGGCGGTATTCCGACGATCGTCGAAAAGGCATATGTCCTGCCGCCGCAGAGCCGGATGGGCACGATCTCCGACGCGGAGCGCGACCAGCTGGTCAAGGGCAGTCTCCTGTATACGAAGTATTCCCGGGCCTACGATCCGGAATCCGCCTATGAGATCCTGGAGCGCCTGGGGTTCGAAGAGGCGCAGCTGGCGGAGCAGGCAAAGGCGGACGCGATCGCCGCTAAGGAGCAGGCGAAGGCGGAGGCCGCGAAGGCAAAAGAGGAAGCCCGCGAGGCACAGAAGGCGCAAAGCGCAAAAAAACGCGCCGCAAAGACGGTCTCCAGCACAGTCGCGGGGACAGTGGGGCGCGAAGCCGGCAAAGCCCTGGGCAGCACCTTCGGCGGCAGATTCGGAAAGACCCTGGGCGGAAACCTGGGGGCCAGCCTGGGCCGCGGGATCATCGGCACCCTGTTTAAAAACTGACCTGTAAACCTGAAAGGAGAGGGAGGAACTGACAATGACCTATCAGGATATTCTGACAAACGCGCGCACCTGTATCGGACCCTACTGCAAGGCCTGTCCTGTCTGCAACGGCAGGGCCTGCGGCGCGACCATGCCCGGCCCCGGTGCCAAGGGCGTGGGAGACACGGCGATCCGCAACTATGACGCCTGGAAGAGGATCCGGATCAACCTGGATACGATCGCAAAAAACGGGACCCCGGACACTTCCATGGACTTCTTCGGACATACGATGAAGTATCCCTTCTTCGCGGGACCTGTCGGCGCCGTCAACCTGCATTACGGCGACCAGCTTGATGACCTGGCCTACAATGACATCCTCGTCTCCGCCTGCGCGGACGCAGGGATCGCCGCTTTTACAGGCGACGGGACCAACCCCAGGGTCATGGAGAGTGCCTGCGCGGCGATCAGTGCAAAGGGCGGCTTCGGTATCCCGACTGTCAAGCCCTGGGATATAGATACACTCCGCGAAAAATTCGACCTTGTCCGGTCCTCCGGGAGCTTTGCGGTCGCGATGGATATTGACGCTGCGGGACTTCCTTTTTTGCAGAACCTCACACCGCCCGCCGGCAGCAAGACCGAAGAGGAACTGGCGGATATCATCCACGCGGCAGGAAAGCCCTTCCTGATCAAGGGGATCATGACCGTGGAGGCAGCCAGAAAGGCCCAGGCGGCGGGCGCTGCGGGCATCGTCGTCTCCAACCACGGCGGCCGTGTCCTCGATCAGTGCCCGGCATCGGCGGAGGTCCTGTATGAGATCGCCCAGGCTGTGGGCGGCAGCATGAAGATCTTTGTGGACGGCGGGATCCGCACGGGCGTCGATATCTTCAAGGCGCTCTGTCTGGGTGCGGACGGCGTCCTCATCGCGCGTCCCTACGTCACGGCCGTATACGGCGGCGGCGCGGAAGGCGTCACGGTCTACACGGAGAAGCTGGGGGCCGAACTGGTCGATACCATGAAGATGTGCGGCGCGGCACGGGTCAGCGACCTCTCAGAGAAGTATCTCTTTAAACCGTCCAACCCTTACCTGGCGTGATCATTCTGGCTGCCTGAAAGGTCTGTACGACCGCGGCAGCGGCTGAAACAGCCGGACGAAAAAAACGTTGGATGAAAGTATCTGCCTGTCCGGCCGCGGCAGCGCGTGAAAGAGGCGGACGAGCGGAAACGTTGGATGAAAGTGTCTGCCTGTCCGGCCGCGGCAGCGGCGGAAAAGGCAAAAAGAACGGAAGAAGAAAATGACTGTCTGCAGCTGTCTGTCCGGATGCCTGAAGCGCATCCGGACAGATGGCCGCGGCAGCGATATTTGCAGGCATCAGGAGGCAGAGGATGGATAACCGGTTATTCCGGAAAAAGAGCATTGACAGGATCTCCTCCCCGGAACAGCTGGAGGATTACATGCGGGTCACCAGTCCCGCGATCTGGATGGTCCTGGCGGCCGTGATCGCGCTGCTGGGAGGGCTTTTGGTCTGCTCATCGGTCGGTCGTGTGGAAACGACGATGCCGGTGCAGGCCACAGCCAGCGGGGGAACGGTGACAGTGGAGATCCCTGTGGAGACGGAGCAGACGGACGGGGAGCAGAAGGAGGCTCCTGTGCGCCCCGGCATGGTGATCCGTATCTCCGGAAAAGAAGGAAAGATCGATTACGTCTTTCAGGAAAAGACAGGGGTGATCACCTGCACGGCGCCGTTTGACCTGCGGGACGGGGTGTATGATGCCCGCATCGTCACGGAGTCCATTCACCCGATCGAGTTCCTTCTGAATTAGTCATTGCGAATTAATCATTACGCTTTATTACTTATTACACATCATTGTTCAGCTGCCTTTTTGCAGGGGCTTTGCGCCTGCAGGCACGGGCTGTCATAAGGCGCTTCGCCCTCTGTGCGCCCCGGAGCAGATCTATGTCTTTGAATCGTGAAAAAAATGTCCAGCCCCGCAAAGGGAGCGTGGCGAAAGTGCCGGTGATCATGCAGATGGAAGCGCTGGAATGTGGTGCTGCCTGCCTGGCCATGGTCCTGGCTTATTACAGAAAGTGGATCCCCCTCGAGCAGGTCAGGCTGGACTGCGGGGTTTCCAGGGACGGATCCAATGCGAAAAATGTCCTTCTGGCAGGCCGGAGCTACGGTCTCGAAGCGGACGGCTACCGCATGGAGCCGGAGATGCTGCGAAAGGAGGGGACATTCCCCTGCATCGTGCACTGGAATTTCAATCATTTTGTGGTACTGTGCGGGTTCCAGGGAAAATATGCGGTCCTGAACGACCCTGCCAGGGGAACGGTGAAGGTCACGATGGAGGAGTTTGACAATCCTTCACCGGCATCTGCCTGCTCTTTGCGCCGGGAGAGTCCTTCGTCCCTTCCGGCAAACCCAAGTCCACCCTGGATTTTGCCAGAAAACGGCTCAGGGGTGCAGGAGCCGCCGTCGTCTTCGTCGTGCTGACCAGCCTCATCTCCTATCTGTTCGGGATCATCAACCCGGTCATGTCCAGGATCTTCTATGACCGGCTGCTCACCGGAAGGAATCCTTCCTGGCTCTATCCCTTTATCGGGCTGATGGCTGCCCTGTGCGTCATCCAGCTGATCGTGTCCTGGGCGCAGACGATCTATTCTCTGAGGATCAACGGCAAGATGGCTGTGATGGGCAGTTCCTCCTATATGTGGAAGGTGCTCCGGCTGCCTCTTGACTTTTTTTCCCAGCGTATGGCGGGAGATATCCTCCAGAGGCAGATGACCAACGCCACGATCGCCTCCACGCTCATACAGACGGCAGCGCCGCTGACCCTGAACACGATCATGATGTTCTTTTATCTGGTCCTGATGCTGCGCTACAGTCCGGTTCTGACCCTGGTCGGGCTTGTCTCGAGTTTTTTTAATATCATAGCCGCCCGTTACATCGGGAAAAAACAGGTCAACCTGAACCGCGTGCAGCAGCGGGACGCGGGCAAGCTGGCGTCTACGACGCTGGCCGGGATCAGCATGGCGGAGACGATCAAGTCCTCCGGGGCGGAGAACGGGTTTTTCGGCAGGTGGGCGGGGTACCAGGCTTCCGTCAATACCCAGAAGGTCCGTTCGTTCAGGATCCAGACGCTCTACGGGATCATACCCGCCTTTATCGGGACGGCGTCCAATTATGTTGTCCTTTTCATGGGTGTGCTGTTTGCCATACGGGGGAACTTTACACTCGGCATGGTCGTGGTGTTCCAGCAGTTTCTGACCTCCTTCATGGGGCCTGTCTCCATGATGATCAGTGCCGGCCGGATGATCCAGCTGATGCGGACGGATATGGAGCGGGTCGAGGACGTGATGCAGTATCCGGACGATCCTGTCATCAGAGACGAAGAGATCCGGACCGACCTGGATTATTCCAAGCTGAAGGGATCCGTGGAGGTAAAGAACATCACGTTCGGATACTCCAGGCTCGCTGAACCGGTCGTGAAGGATTTTTCCATGATCCTTGCACCCGGAAGCCGGGTCGCGATCGTGGGGAGCAGCGGCTGCGGAAAATCGACGATCAGCAAACTGATCGCGGGACTCTACCAGCCCTGGAGCGGAGAGATCCTTTTTGACGGAAAACACATTCAGGAGATCCCCAGGAGCATTTTTACGGGCTCTCTCGCTGTCGTGGACCAGGATATCACCCTTTTTGAGGATACGATCGCCAATAATATCAGGATGTGGGATGAATCTATTCAGGATTTTGAGATCATCCTGGCGGCGCGGGACGCCCAGATCCACGACGATATCGTACAGCGCCCCGGCGGTTATCAGGGGAAACTGACGGAAAACGGAAATGACCTCTCGGGAGGACAGCGGCAGCGGCTGGAGATCGCACGTGTCCTGGCCCAGGATCCTTCGATCATCATTCTGGACGAGGCGACCAGCGCCCTGGATGCCCGCACGGAATACGATCTGGTGCGCGCGATCCGGGACAGGGGGATCACCTGTATCGTTGTCGCCCACCGTCTCTCTACGATCCGGGACTGTGATGAGATCATCGTCCTGGAAAAGGGGAGAGTGGTCGAGAGAGGGACCCATGACGACCTCTATGCCCGGGGAGGCAGGTATACGGAACTGATCACGAGTGAGTGACAGCGGCCCGCACACGCTTTTTACAACATCGGTGGAGAAAGGGCTCCCTGCTGGGGCGGGGATCCTGATAAGGAAGAATTAACTATGGGATGGTTCGACGAACAGATCCGGGAGAGGATGCGTCTGGACGAAGACGTTCTGGAGGATTCTTTCCTGCAGCTGGCGGAATCCGTACTCGGAAACAATGCGGCGACGCGGCTTAAGGATGCGCATCTTGTCACAAAAGAGGCTCTGGACGAGATCTTAAAATATTATCACTGCAAGGCGCCGGAGATCCCGGAGGATGTGCAGGGCGTCGAGGAGCAGCTGGAGTATATGCTGCGGCCCCTGGGGCTGATGACGCGGAATGTGCGCCTGCAGGAGTACTGGTACAGGGACGCCTACGGCCCCATGCTGGGCGCTCTCAAAGAGGACGGCAGGCTGGTCGCCCTCCTGCCTGGGACCCTGTTCGGATACTGGTTTGTGCATCCGGATTCGGGAAAACGCGTACACGTAAACAAAAAGACGGCGCAGCTCCTTTCTCCGGAAGCCCTTTGTTTTTACAGGCCGCTCCCCATGAAAAAGCTGGGGATCCCGGACCTGCTGCTGTATATGAAAAACTGCATCTCCTACGGAGACTGGATCATGATCTTCCTGGGATCCTTCGTGGTGACTCTGGTGGGAATGATCGAGCCGAAGGTCTATCAGGTCATCACCGGCCCGGTCCTGGAGCACAGAAACGTGGCTCTTTTATACGGCATGAGTGTCTTTCTTCTGGCCTCCTCCTTCTCGGCGGGAATGCTGCGGGCGGTGGATTCTCTTTTGAATGAGCGGATCAATCTCAAGACTTCGCTGGCGGTCGAGGCCTCTGTCATGATGCGGATCCTCTCGCTGCCCCTGAGCTTTTTCCGGAGATTCTCCTCCGGTGAGCTGTCCAGCCGGGCCTCCTCCGTGAATTCGCTCTGCAGCATGCTGCTGAGCAATGTCATGTCGACGGGGCTGGCTTCTTTCATGTCGCTCCTGTATATCTCGCAGATCTTCCGGTTTACGCCCATGCTGGTCTGGCCCTCTCTGGGGATCATCCTGGTCACGACGGCCATGGGACTCATTACATCCCGGCTGCAGATGCCGATCTCCAAAAAGCAGATGCAGATCAGCGCGAGGAACCAGGGCATGAGCTTTGCGATGGTCAGCGGGATCCAGAAGATCCGTCTGGCCGGGGCGGAAAAGCGGATGTTTGCTCGTTGGGCGCGCCAGTATTCGGAGGAGGCGCAGCTCTCCTATAATCCTCCGCTGTTTCTTAAGCTGAACAGTGTGATCATGCTGGCGATCACGCTGGTCGGGAATATCATGCTCTATTATCTGTCCGTGCGATCCGGTATTTCCGCATCGGAATACTTTGCTTTCAGCGCGGCCTACGGCAGGGTGATGGGGGCTTTTTCCGCCTTTGCAGGCATCGCCATCACGGTCGCGTCCATCACGCCGGTCCTGGAGATGGCGGAACCCATCCTGAAGCAGGAGCCGGAAGTGATGGCGGAAAAGGAGGTCGTCACACACATCTCGGGAAATATCGAGATCAATCATGTCGCCTTCCGCTATGAAAAGGACGCGCCCTATGTTCTGGAAGACCTGTCCCTGAAGATCCACTCCGGCGAATACATCGCCATTGTCGGCAGGACCGGCTGCGGAAAATCCACACTGGTGCGGCTCCTTCTGGGCTTCGAAACACCGGAAAAAGGCGCGATCTTCTACGACGGAAGGGATCTTTCGACCATTGATCCCAGGTCCCTGCGCAAAAAGATGGGCGTCGTCACCCAGAACGGACAGCTTTTCCAGGGGGATATCTATTCCAATATTACGATCTCCGCGCCGAATCTGACCCTGCAGGAGGCCTGGGAGGCGGCAGGGATCGCGGGCATTGACCAGGATATCCGTGATATGCCCATGGGGATGCAGACGGTCATTTCCGAGGGACAGGGCGGTATCTCCGGCGGGCAGAAACAGCGGCTGATGATCGCACGGGCCGTCGCCCCGGGGCTGAAGATCCTGATCCTGGACGAGGCGACGAGCGCACTGGATAATGTGACCCAGAAACAGGTGTCTGAATCGCTGGACAGCCTCAAATGCACCCGGATCGTGATCGCCCACCGCCTGTCCACGATCCGCAACTGCGACAGGATCCTGGTGATGGACAAGGGCGCGATCGTCGAGGAAGGCACCTACGAGGACCTGATTGCAAAGAACGGATTCTTTGCGGACCTGGTCGCCAGACAGAGGCTGGATATCCCGGGCTCCGCAGTCCGGGCATGATTTTTGACATGATCCGGCCTGTTTTATGATTTTAGCCGGTTTTGGTCTGTTTGGTCTGTTTTATGATTTTGTCCGTGGAAATCGATCTATGGCCTGCGTATGTATTTACAGACAAACGAAAAAAAGAAGCGGATCATTTTTTCATCAAAATGATTATTTTAAGAAAGGAGAAAGAACATGGCAGAAGAAATCAAAAAAATGGGTGCAGAGGAACTGGGAGACGTCACAGGAGGAGGCACCGGACTTGCCGGCGGGCGCTACGGCGAACCCATGAAGGACATCAGCGGAGACCAGGGCATGCATCCGTCGTCTGCAGGCGGACCCTGGAAGAGAGTTGCCGGGATCAAGGTAGGCTATCTTGCGATCCGTACCGCTCCTGCCTATAATGACAGCAATATTATCGGACAGCTCTATAACGACGACATGGTCCAGATCGTCGGGGATGGTGTTGCCACGGGAAATTCCTATGATCCCTTCTACGCTTATGTCTATAGTCCCAGGCTGGATCTTAAGGGCTTTGTGAACAGCAATTTCCTGATCTGATCCTCACAAAGCGGTCTGCAGGATGCTGAAAACCTGCAAAAAAGTGCATAGAGACTTAAAAGCAGCAGAGAGGCGGCAGCTTCTCTGCTGTTTTTATGCGAGCCTGTGACGGACCGCCCTGCAGCAGATCCTGTTCCGGCACCGGGCGGTTTTTGTAAATCAGGTTTCTGCAGATCCGCTTACTGCAGGTCAGGTTTTTGCAGATCCGGTTACCGGAAATCTGTTTCCTGTATATTCAGGCGCAAATGTATGACAAGCACATGACAATCAGGTGAGAATATGATATGGTAAACAGGCTGTCCTGACTTCTGAAATGAAGCACCTGTGTTATCATCCGGTCTTTTCAACAGGCAGCAGGTGTAAACAGGCAGCAGGTATTATTTATGCTATATGATATCGGCCTGCGCCATCGGCATAAGCTGTATGACGACAGGAAAGAAGCAGCAGGAAAGTAAACACAGGAAAGAAACAACAGGAAAGAAACAACAGGAAAGAAACAACAGGAAAGAAACAACAGGAAAGAAACAACAGGAAAGAAACAACAGGAAAGAAACAACAGGAAAGAAGGGATCGACTCATGGAAACACAGACACAGCGACAGGGTTTTTCGGGAAAACTGGGCTATGTATTGTCTGCGGCGGGCGCGTCCGTCGGGCTGGGCAATATCTGGCGTTTTCCCTATCTGGCAGCGAAATACGGCGGAGGGATCTTTCTGCTGGTCTATATCCTGCTGGCACTGACCTTCGGCTATACGATGATCATCGCGGAGACTGCCATCGGCCGGGCGACCGGCAAAAGTCCGGTCGGCGCCTTCCGCGCCTACGGCGAGAGTGCGGGGACCCGTTTCGGCGGGTGGATCAACGCCCTGATCCCCATGCTCATCTGCCCCTATTATTCGGTGATCGGCGGCTGGGTCTGCAAATATCTGTTTGAATACTGCCGGGGGAATGTGCAGGGACTTGCCGGGGACGGCTTTTTTACGGGCTTTATCACGGACAGTTTCCGTCCCGAGACCTGGTTTGTCGTCTTTGTCCTTCTGAATCTGGTGATCATACTGCTGGGGGTGGAGAACGGAATCGAGCGTGTATCCAGTATCATGATGCCTGTCCTCATCGTACTCGCCATTCTGATCAGCATCTACTCTATGACCAGGCCGGGTGCCCTGGCCGGGGTGAAGTATTTTCTCATTCCGAATCTCCGTGATTTCTCCTGGATGACCGTGATCTCCGCCATGGGACAGATGTTTTATTCCCTGTCCATCGCGATGGGGATCCTGATCACATTCGGATCCTATATGAAAAAGGACACCGGGATCGAGCTGGCCACAGTGCAGGTCGAGATCTTTGATACCGGGATCGCCATTTTAGCCGGCCTCATGATCATCCCTGCCGTCTTTGCCTTTTCCGGCGGAGACCCGGAGGCGCTGGGCGCCGGACCGTCCCTGATGTTCATCACGATGCCCAAGATCTTCTCCAGTATGGGATTCGGCCAGGGGATCGGGATCCTTTTCTTTGCCCTCGTCCTCTTTGCCGCGCTCACCAGCTCCATCGCCCTGACGGAGACCGCTGTCGCGACCATCAGTGATGAATTCGGCTGGAACCGCACGGTCTGCACCCTCCTGTTCGGGGCAGTCATGCTGGCTCTGGGCTCCCTCTCCTGCCTGGGGTACGGTCCCCTCGGAAATGTGACGGTCTTCGGCATGCAGTTTCTGGATTTCTTTGATTTTATCACCAATTCCGTCATGATGCCGATCGCAGCTTTCTGCATCTGCCTCTTCATCAGAAGGCGGATGACGCTGGCGGCCGCAGTCGAGGAAGTGCTGCAGGAGGGCCACTCCTTCCGGCGCAGGACGGTCTTTGAGTTCATGATCCAGTATGTCTGCCCGGTCTTTGTCATCCTCATCCTGGTCAGCTCCCTCGCTAACGTGCTCGGGTTTATCAGCATGTGAACAAAACAGCGAGTCAAGCGGGCATAACCGGACATTGGGAGCGTCCCGATTCTTTTTCTGAAACCACTTGTAAAGAATGATGGTTTTTAGTAGAATAGTAGAGGTTTTGTCAAAAGAAAGTGCTTTTTTTTGGCAAAAACACCGGATTTACGTCCGTAGGGCGACACTTTCCGGTGTTTGAGAAAGACAAATATATGTAGTGGAGGTCTGTCAATGAAAGTTTATGCAACCGATCAAATCAGAAATGTCGTTCTGCTGGGCCATGGCGGTGCAGGAAAGACGACCCTGGCAGAGGCGATGTGCCTTCTGTCCGGTATCACGACCAGGATGGGAAAGGTCGAGGACGGAAACTCCGTCTCCGATTACACGAAGGAGGAGCAGAAGAGAGGCTTTTCGATCAAGACGTCACTGATCCCCATTGAGTGGAAGGGATGCAAGATCAACATCCTGGATACCCCCGGTTATTTCGATTTCGTCGGCGAAGTGGAAGAGGCCATCAGTGTCGCGGATGCGGCGGTCATCGTCGTATCGGGCAAGGCCGGCGTCGAAGTCGGCGCAGAGCGTGCATGGGATCTCTGTGAGAAATATAATATTCCGAGGATGTTCTACATCTCTGATATGGATCTGGAGCACACCTCCTATCCGAACACGGTCGATGCTCTGAAGGAGCTGTACGGACCGAAGATCGTTCCCTTCAATTTTGCGATCGAAGAGGGCGGCAAGCACGTAGGCGCTGTCAATGTCATCTCCCAGAAGGGCTTCAAGTGGGGCCCCAAGGACGCTTCCGAGTGCCCTGTTCCGGATGACTGCGCAGACAACCTCGAGACCTACCGCGAAGCTCTCATGGAGACCGTGGCAGAGACCAACGAGGAATTCATGGAGCGCTATTTCGGCGGCGACGAGTTCACCGTCGAGGAGATCGCCGATGCCGTCAAGGCCAACATCCAGGACTGCTCCGTCGTGCCCGTGGAGTGCGGTGCCAGCACCCAGTGCTTCGGCGTTTACACGGTGCTCGATGACATCGTCTCCTACCTTCCCGCTCCTTCCGCCCGCAAGGTCGCCGGAAAGAATATGAAGAGCGGTGAGGAGTTCGTGGCTGCTTTCGACGACGCACAGGCCAAGTCCGCCTTTATCTTCAAGACCATCGTGGATCCCTTCATCGGCCGCTACAGCCTGATCAAGATCCGCTCCGGTGTCTTCAAGACCGACGAGACCGTCTATGATTCCTCCCTTGAGTCCGAGATGCGTCTGGGCAAGCTCTATATCATGGTGGGCAACAAGACCAGTGAGATCGCTGAGCTCCATGCCGGCGATATCGGCGCGGTCGCCAAGCTCGGCGATGCCAAGACCGGGGATACCCTCTCCACGAAGGCAGAGCCGATCGAGTATCCGCAGATGGATATCTCCACTCCTTATACCTACATCCGCTACAACGCGAAGAACAAGAACGATATCGACAAGATCGCGCAGGCGATGGCGAAGATCTCCTCCGAGGACCTCACCTTCAAGATGGTGAACGACTCCGAGAACCGCCAGACGCTGATCTACGGCGTCGGCGATATGCAGCTTGAAGTCGTCAAGAGCATGCTCAAGAACGAATACAAGGTCGAGATCGAGACCACGGATCCCAAGGTTGCATACCGTGAGACCATCCGCAAGAATTCCGATGTCGATTCCAAGTACAAAAAGCAGTCCGGCGGACACGGTCAGTACGGTCATGTCAAGATCAAATTCGCTCCCTCCGGGAATCTGGAGGAAGCCTATGAGTTTGATGAGGAAGTCGTCGGCGGCAGCGTGCCGAAGAACTACTTCCCCGCAGTCGAGAAGGGTATTGCGGAAACCGTCCAGAAGGGACCGCTCGCCGCATATCCCGTTGTCGGCCTCAAGGCGACCCTGTACGACGGATCCTACCACCCGGTAGACTCCTCCGAAATGGCATTCAAGACGGCTGCCAGCCAGGCGGTCAAGAAGGGCATCATGGAGGCAGGCCCCGTCCTTCTGGAGCCCATCGTTTCCCTGAAGGTCACGATCCCGGATTCCTACACCGGCGATGTCATGGGCGACCTCAATAAGCGCCGCGGCAGAGTCCTGGGCATGAACCCCATCGGCAACGGTAAGCAGGTCGTCGAGGCGGAAGTCCCTATGTCCGAGCTGTTTGACTATTGCACGGTCCTCCGTTCCATGACCGGCGGACGCGGTGATTACGAGTATGCGTTTGCCCGCTATGAGCAGACCCCTGCGGACGTCCAGGCCAAGGAAGTCGCAGCCCGCGCGGCGGCTGTCGCTGAGGGCGCAGACGACTGATCCGGACAGGTCCTGCTTTCGCTGACCGCAATTGCGGTTACAGACTGCAACTATACGACCCGCAGCTGCACAGAGGAGATCTCTGTGCAGCTGCGGGTCTTTTTATTCTTCATCGCGCAATACCCGTGACTTCAGTCGTGGGATACGCGCGCAAAAAGG
>JAFWDM010000107.1 GCA_017513005.1 Lachnospiraceae bacterium | reverse complement strand
TTCTGGTTCAGACGTCTGACAAACTCTCTGTCTCAGGACCCGGAAGCCTTTCTGGTTCAGACGTCTGACAAACTCTCTGCCTCAGGACCCGGAAGCCTTTCTGTCTCAGCCGTCTCGATTTTAATAGTCTATGGCCTAATGGTCTGTTAAAGAGAGATCAGAGCTCGGTCCTGCCTTCAAGAGCCCGCAGCAGGGTCACTTCATCGATGTTTTCCAGATCACCGCCAACGGGCACGCCGCTCGCGATCCGGGTGACCCGTATGCCGGCGGGTTTGATCAGTTTGCTGATGTACATGGCCGTCGTCTCCCCCTCCAGGCTGGAGTTGGTGGCGATGATGACTTCCCTGACTTCCTCGCTGCGCAGGCGCTCCATGAGCTCCTTCAGGCGGATGTCCGCGGGTCCGATGCCCAGCATGGGAGAGATCGCACCGTGGAGCACATGATAGAGCCCCTGGAACCGTCCCGTCCGCTCATAGGCGGCGAGGTCCCGGGGGTTTTCCACAACCATGATCGTACTTGCATCCCGCGCGGGATTTTTGCAGATCGGGCAGATCTCCTCATCCGTCAGGTTCTGACACACTTTGCAGAAGGTCACATGCTCCTTTGCGCTGCGGATCGTCTCCGCCAGCCGGTTCACCCGGGCCGGGGACATGCCGATGATGTGAAAAGCCAGACGCTGGGCCGTTTTATTGCCGATACCCGGCAGCGCCGCAAGTTCCTCGATCAGTTTATTGATATATCCAGAATATAGATCCACTTATTTTCCTTTTTCGGTATTCCATGTACTTTCCAGAAACTCATGCACCTTTTTGAAATTCCACGCATTTTCCCGAAATCCCATACACTATTTCGGGATCCCCTGTATTTTTCAGAATCCCATGCCGCCCATCAGCTTGCTGCTTTCCTCTGTGATCTGGCCCAGGACATCGTTCACAGCGACGATGATCATATCCTGCAGAGTCTCGATGTCCTCGGGATCCACGGCATCCGGGTCGATCGTGATGGCCTGCATCTGGTGCGCGCCGGTCATGACGACTTCAACAGCACCGCCGCCCGCAGTTGCCTTGAATTCCTTCTCCTCGAGCGCCTTTTTGTTCTCTTCCATCTGGCGCTGCATGCGCTGGGCCTGCTTCATCAGGTTATTCATGTTGCCGGGCATACCCATGCCGCCGCCAAATCCGCCTCTTCTTGCCATCTCTTTTCCTCCGTTCTATTTTTTCTGAGAAACAGGATCAAAAATCTTCTGTCTCGATCGGCATCCGGATCATGTCCGGTTCGACGAGAGAGAGCAAATCCACATAATTGTCTGTTATCCGGCCGCCTCTGTCAAGTACCCGGTATTCGATTTCCACCGCCTTGCCGACCTGGTCCTGGAGGTACTGCTGCAGCTCGCGGCGGTCGGCATCGACACGGTTTTTTGAGGCCTCGTCGCCCTCCGTCCCGTTGTAGAGGTAGGGATTCCCGTACTTGTTTTCAAAAACGATCAGGAGCTGGCCGTGATCTCCCAGGCTCAGACGTGCGTGGGTGAGCGCCAGCCGTCTCGATCCCGCCTCTGCATTCGCCGCATATTTTGACCAGTTCGCGACGATGTTTTTTATCTCGTCGGGGAGGGCGGGCGGAAGTTCCTGCGGGACAGCGGCCGGACGGCCCCCTGCCGCAGCCTGCGCAGAGCTGCCTCCGGGCCCGGGGCCTTCCGCCCCTGCTGCTCCTGCCGTTTCTGCAGCCGGGTCCGCGCCCCCGGATCCGGGATATGCGGCCCCGCTCCGGGCACCTGCGTTATAACCGGAAGCGTGTCCTCCCGCCGCCCCGGAGCCAAAGCCTCCGGCCCCGCCTCCCGATCGCTCGATCCTGTCAATCTCCGTCTCGTTCCGGTACAGGCGCGCCTCCACCTCGCCGATCCGGGTCTTGATCTTCTCCAGCAGGGGAGCGCCGATACCGCCGTTTTCCTGTGCGCCGTCGTCCATGGCGGTGCGGCAGGCGCGGATGATCGTCATTTCGGTCAGGATCCTCCGGTTCGGCGAATAGCGGATGAGGTCGGGCAGGGCGGAGAATACGCGTATGCAGCGCATGATCTCCTCCATCTCCGACATGCGGGCTTCCGCGATCATCTGCTGCAGGCTGTCTGCGGAGAGATCGAGGGCGCGCGCCGTATCCTCGGAGGCCTTCAGAAGCATCAGGTTGCGCAGGTACCAGGTAAAATCCGTGACGAACTGCATGAGTTCCCGTCCCTGCAGCAGGATCTCGTCCAGGACCGCGAGGGCGTCCGCCACTCTGCCATCATGGATGCTCCTGTACAGACTGCCGAACACACTCGTGTCGACGGCGCCCAGGATCTCCAGGGTACGCTCATACGTGAGCAGGCCTCCCGCACTTCCGAGATTAAACGCATTGCACTGGTCGAGGAGACTTAGCCCGTCGCGAAGGGATCCGTCCGCAGCCCCCGCCATATAGCGCAGGGCTTTGTCCTCGACCTCGATGGACTCCTGGTCTGCCACCTCCCGCAGCCTCCCTTTGATCACGTCCGTCGAAAGTCTGCCGAAGTCATACCTCTGGCAGCGGGACAGAATGGTGATCGGAAGCTTGTTGGGCTCCGTCGTCGCCAGGATAAAGATCGCATAGGACGGCGGTTCCTCCAGTGTCTTGAGCAGCGCATTGAAGGCCGCATTGGACAGCATATGCACTTCGTCTATGATAAAGACACGGTAGCGGCCCTGCGTCGGGGAGTACTCCACCTGGTCGACGATCGCGCGGATGTCGTCGACGCTGTTGTTGGACGCCGCGTCGAGCTCCGTGACATTCAGGTTCGCCTCCGCCTGGATCGCAAGGCAGGTGGGGCATTTCCCGCAGGGATTTCCGTCATGCTGGTCCTCACAGTTCACGGCGCGCGCAAAAATACGGGCGATCGTCGTTTTGCCCGTGCCCCTCGTCCCGCAGAAGAGGTAGCTGTGGCCGATCCTTCCCGAGATGATCTGATTTTTCAGTGTGCGCACGATCACATCCCGTCCCCGCACGTCGTCAAAGTCGTTCGGGCGGTATTTGCGGTACAGCGCAAGATATTCCTGGTCCGGCATAGTGATGCCCTCTGTTCAAAACATAAAAGACGCATCATGTGAGCTGAAACATGAAAGCTATACTCAGTAACGCATTTGTTTGCCGATGTGTATGTCCGGATCATTAGCGATGACGTACAATTATATTTCAACAGCGGCAGGCAATAGCGTTAAAGAGTATAAATCATAAAAGCTGCATCATGTGAGCTGAAACATGAAAAAGTAAAATACATGAAAAAGCAAAAAACATGAAAAATGTAAACGGACTGCAGCTGCCAGGCAGGACTCTACTGTCCTCAGTCGCCGAAGGAGATCCCGATCAGCTTCGCCTGTTTGATGATCTGGGCATTCGGATCGACCGCCTTGAGCTTGCCCGCGACCTCGCCAAGAGGCACCTTCGTGATCTCCCCGTTGATGACGGACACCATGAAGCCGTACTGCTTTTTCAGGATCAGCTTCCCGGCCTCCGCCCCGACCTGGGTGGAGAAGACGCGGTCGTAGGCATCCGGTGCGCCGCCCCGCTGGGTGTGGCCCGGCACTGTCACGCGCACCTCCCGGCCGGTGGCCTTCTGGATCCTGTCGGCGATCTAAGGACACGGAGGGGTACTCGTAGCTCGCCATTTTTTTCTTGTACGCCTTTTTGCTGAGCTTCGCGTCCTCTTTCGAGATCGCGCCCTCCGCCACGGCGAGCACCGTGAACCGGCTGCCGCCCTGGTCCCTCGCCTCGATCGCCTTGATGACCTTGTCGATGTCATAGGGGATCTCCGGCAGCAGGATGATGTCAGCGCCGCCCGCGACCCCTGCGTGCAGCGGGAGCCAGCCGACCTTGTGGCCCATGATCTCCACGATAAAGACGCGCCCGTGGGAGGATGCCGTCGTGTGGATATCATCGATGCACTTCGTCGCGATATCCAGGGCGCTGTGGAAGCCGAAGGTCATGTCGGTCCCGTACAGATCGTTGTCGATCGTCTTGGGAAGCGTCACGACGTTGAGCCCCTCCTGGCTGAGAAGGTTCGCCGTCTTCGTAGAGCCGTTGCCGCCTCCTATGACCAGGCAGTCGAGCTGCAGCTTGTAGTAGGTCTGCTTCATCGCCGCGACCTTGTCGACACCATTCTCATCGGGGATGCGGATCGTCTTGAACGGGCACCTGCTCGTTCCCAGGATCGTGCCGCCGCGCGTCAGGATCCCCTTGAAGTCCCTGCCGTCCAGGAGCCGGAAGTGGCTGTAGATCAGCCCCTTGTACCCGTCCTCAAAACCGTAAAATTCCACCGGCTCCTTCGCGTTCTGCGTGACCGCCTTATAGACGCCGCGCATCGCCGCGTTCAGAGCCTGGCAGTCGCCGCCGCTGGTGAGCATACCGATACGTAACATAGTCCGCCTCCCTGTTTTTAATCTTTTTTCAATCCTTTATGCACGTTTTTTCAGCCATTGTGGCACTTATAAATTCCTATACCACTTATAAAGGCCGTCCCCGGCCCCGGGTAAAAGCGTGTTCCGCCATACGTCAGTCCGGCAGCTCTTCTACCAGACAGTGATGTACTTTATCTTTTTTGCTGTAGCCTATGCCGACCGCCAGGATCCGTCCCGTATAGGGTGCGGGTTCTGCTGTTTTTCCTTTAAAGGCCAGCGCATATTTCTTTTCCTTAATCTGTCTGATCGCGTTCCGCGGTGTATCATCTACTTTAAGTTCCAGAATAATACAGTCGTCAGAAGGCCTGCGGGGGTAAAAAATGAAATCCACGAAGCCTGTTCCGGCTTCGTCTTCGCGCTCCACCCTGTATGTGTCCCTGGCGGACAGATAAGCCAGGTTGACCACCACGGAAAGTTCCGTCTCATGGCTGTACATGAGAAGAGGACTCTCCGTATCATGAACATAGGAGAGGATGGTCTCCATCGTCCCGGTGTCACCCTGCAGTGTCGCAAAAAGCATCCGCTGTGAGGATGCGGCCAGTCGATGAATATATCCCAGAGATTTCTCCTTTTTGACCATGTCTTCAAACTTGTCCATGAGCTCTTTGTTAGGGATGGAAATAAATCCATCGTCATAGTTGAGAAATCCGTAGACAACCATGGCCGAGAAGATCTCATCCCTTGTGACCAGTTCCATGGAGGACGCCGCATATTCCCGCACATTGGCCCGGACAGGTGTGCCGGCGATCATAAGTGCCAGATCATCCCGCACCGCATCAATATTTTTTTCCGTATAGAAAAAAATCTCGTCGTAAGGTCCGGAGCTGGTCCAGTAACTGCCCAGGTTGTTGTTGGAGAGCGCATAGACGACACTGCGGGGATTATAGACCCTGATGCCTGCTTTTGTATGGTATCCGTCATACCATATGCGCAGCCCCTCCCGCGTCACACGCTGTTTCTTCAGAGCATTTTTTTCTCTGTCTGCACTGCCTGTCTCCTCCTCCCTGCAGGAGGTTTTCCGGCAGATATCCGCCTTACCTGAGCCCTGCGCAGCGCAGGACCGTGCCCCTTTTATCTGCCTTTCATAGATGGCATATAAGCGATCGACTTCCTCCTCTGTAAATCCGAAACAGTCAGAAAACTTTTCTTCGTTTGCCATTGTATATTCACAGAACATATTCAGCTCGGAACCGCTGGAATACTTTGCGATCGGTAAAATACCTGTCATGTATGCCATTTCTACATAGGGCTGATCCTTGAGCAGATTACTGAGAAAAGTGACATAATCAATGCGGTCCTGTTCCGTGATAAAGTTCCTGTGAAAAATAAAATCCCATTCATCCAGGACAAAGATAAACCTTGCATCCTCATTCTGTTCATAAATAAGTCGCATGGCATCCCACACAGGAATGTCATCCGTGACAGGAACATCGGGAAAACTCTCCTTTAAATCATATAGAAGCCTGTCCTGTACGCGGTCAATGAAACGCTCGTAGGACCTGCAGTTTCTCGGCATTTCATTCAGCGAAAGAAAAATCACATTGTGTCTGCCTGCATGCGCATCAAAGCGAGGATGACTTCCAATTGCCAGATTGGCAAAAAGTTCACGGCTCTTCGTATTCTTTCCGAAAAAAGAGGCGATCATATGGGCCATAACGGTTTTCCCGAAACGACGCGGTCTTGTTATGCAGACATATCGAATATCTCCGCCCCGGGACAGATCATTCCCCTGCAGGACCGCCATCGGATCCTCTACGATGGGAATCAGCTCCTGAAGAAGGAGAGACTTGTCCACAAAATAGGCGGATGCAGCCATTTTAGCATAATTGTCAAATGGCATTTTACTGTTCAGACAAATCCCCATTTCCTCCTCCATTCTGCAAATCTGCGCTTTTGAAAGCGATTCAGGACAGTTCGCCCATAGATACCGGACCGGTGCAGCGGATTCCTCCGCTTCTGCCCATCATAGCATACATTGACGCGCAATCCAACGTGACGGTATGTGACATTTTCCCATCCATCGCAAGGCTATAACAGCTATAACAATAAATAGTACTGCGACATTCTGTTTTGTCAATCCGTCCTGTTTTGCCAATACGTCCCGTTTTGCCAATCACGGGGTTTTTCTGCCCCCGGTCCTTCCCTTGTAAGCAGCCGCATCTTTACATATAATCATCTTACCGTAATTGCCTTACCGCCTTTACATAAGCTGTCGTTATTTCAGTTATTTCATAAGTATTTTCCAAAAATCGACTCGATCAAGAAATGAACTCAGAGAATATCAAAAAAATCACCAACCTCCGCCACGAGCTGCACCGGCACCCGGAATTATCCATGCAGGAAAGAGAAACTGCCGGGATCATCGTGGATTTTCTGCAGAAAAACACCTCTCTCACGATCCACAGGCGCAGCGGGCAGTTCTATGCCCGCAAGCGGGGAAGCGGTTCCGGAGCTCTTCCTCCCATCGCCTTCCGGGCGGACATGGACGCGCTGCCGATTCCGGAGACGCTCGACCTGCCCTATGGCTCCCTGCATGAGGGGATCTCCCACAAATGCGGGCACGACGGGCACTGCGCGGCGCTGTGCGGGCTGGCCCTGGAGCTGGACAATATAGAAACCGACCGGGATATCTATCTGCTCTTCCAGCCGGGCGAAGAGACAGGCGCAGGTGCCCTTTTGTGCCGGGATCTGATCCGCGAGAAGGGAATCGGAGAGATCTATGCCTTCCACAATCTCGGCGGGTACCCGGAGGGGTCCATCGTCTATCGCCGCGGGCTGACCCAGCCCGCTTCGGAGGGGCTGCGGATCCGGCTGACAGGCAGGACCTCTCACGCGAGCGCTCCGGAAAAGGGGAACAATCCCGCGCAGGCGCTGGCCCGGATCGTGCTGTTTGCACAGAGACTGACCGGGAGAACAGGGAGGACAGGGAAAAAAGAAAAGGCGCACGGCATGTGCCTGTGCACCATTACCGGAATCCGGCTCGGCAGCGGAGACTTCGGGATCTCCCCGGGAGAGGGGGAGATCTGCATGACGCTGCGGGCGGAGGCCGAGGAGGACCTGCGCGAAATGGAGAAAGCCGTCCTGGATTTTTCCGGAGAAACAGCTTCCTCCTGCGGACTGGAACTGTCGCACAGCATCCACGATTACTTCCCGGAGACGCGCAATCACGATGCGTGCCTGGACCGGGTGCTGGATGCCGCACAGAGGCTTTGCCGCATAAAGAAAAAGCCCGCCATTCCCATGCGGGAGCTCTGGCGGGCTTCGGAAGATTTCGGATATTATTTAAAAGAGTGTCCCGGTGCCATGTTCTACATCGGGAACGGCGTGGACTATCCCGGCCTGCACACGACCGGATACGACTTTAATGACCGGATCCTGGAGACAGCCGCAGACCTGTTCCTGGAGCTGGTGAACGAAAGCGCCGAAATCACGGCGCCTCAAAGTGCCACTCAAACACGGCCTCGTCGTTGAACTGTTCCTGATCGATCTCCCATACAAAGGTGAGGGGACTTCCCTCCCGGAAAGTGATGCTGCCGGTCCCGTTCTCGAAGACGACCGTCTGTGACTCGATCTCTCCGTTTTCGTTATAGACGTAATCGGTCCTGACACAGTTGCTGTATTCGACCGTGAGCTTTTCGGGGTCGAACTTTCCGCTCATGACCCACTCGGTGTTCTCCGCTGCGCTGCTCGCCCAGTCGACCGTGATCTTTGCCTCATCGGTACCGGCCGCTTCCACCAGGGCATTCGCCCTGTACCAGACGTAGGGACCGACAAAGTTCATGACGGGATTCTGGCCGTCCTCCACCACTGCTGCCTCCTGCGATGCACCCGCCTGCGATGCACCCGCCTGCGGCGCTTCCCCTCCTTCGGGAGCGGCCTCTGCGCCTGTAGCGCCGGCACCCGCGGTCAGGTCCTGGATCTCCGTCGCCGGCAGAGCGGATCCTATGGGCAGTTCCCGGATAGCTTCCGCCAATGACGCATCCTCTGCCTGCAGCTCCTCGATGCTCCGCGGCAGGACCGCCATCGTCCCGGTGGTTTTCTCCTTCTCTGCCGTGACGAGCACTTCATATGCACCGGGTTCCAGCGCATAGGCGCTCATGGCCTTGCCATCCACAGTGAACTGCACACTGTGGTCCGTGCTGAAATCCTCTGTCCCGACATCCTGCAGGGTTTTGCCAGGCTCGTCCTCAATCGCGGCATTTAACTCTTCCTCCGGAGCGACGGTCAGGAGAAGATGTCCCTTCTCGAGCATGGGGCTCACCACCAGGCATTCACCCTCCGCGATCGAAACACTTCCGGAACACGTGGTGCCGTAGGCATTTTCCGCAGTCACGTCAAAGCCGCCCGTCTCGTCATTGACCACCGAGCCCATCACTGCCGTATCCCCGCAGCCCGCAAGCGCCAGTGCCAGGGCTGCTGTACAAAAGATACCTGCAGCAGCCTTTCTGATGTCTTTTTTTGTTTTCATCCCGTCCTCCCTTCCAATGCTGTCTGATACTTCGATCTCTGTTCGGTAAAGGTGCAGTGCGCTGTTTCACTGCGCATATAGGTATACGCCGGTCCTCTCCCGTATCCACGCCCGCGAAACCAGTGCGAACCGGCCGGAAGCCCCCGAACGGCACATCTCTTACGTCCACGCCCTTAGAGCCGGTGCCCCCTTACCCACAATTTAAGTAACTATTCAGCACCCCCATATTGCAGGTGCTATGCACCTGCAATTCCGGGCTGACAGAGGCGCGGGGTGCTGAACAGATACCAATATAATACAAAACTGCCCGGCCTGATGCAACAGGCCGGGAGACCTCAAAGCCATCCGCGTATCGGGGAAGGCTTTGATGTTCCAGAGTCATTTGAAGCAAATACGTGTTGATACGTAACATTCTCATTGGCACACGTATTCCTACGTGTTAGGATGGTATTATCAAATGCCGGGAGCGGAACAGTGAAGACATCTGAATTAACAAAGAGCCTGACCGCCGCGTGTTGCATTTCGTGCTGCACAGTATTCTCCTATGTGCAGAAAAGTTGACTCTGTGAAACAAATTGTAACGTCCATGAAATGCAAAAACCCGCGTAAACACCGGATTTTCAGCATCCTCAGCGTTTACGCGGGTCTCTCAAATCGCGGAGACGGTGGGATTCGAACCCACGTGCCGGGACTAACCGACAACTCGATTTCGAGTCGAGCTCGTTATGACCGCTTCGATACGTCTCCATCTATCACTGTGCCAAAGCACAAATGTAATTATATTCCATCTAAGCGGTCAATTGCAAGTACTTTCTTTTCCGCATGTACCAGGAGAGCAGGACACAGGATGAAAAACAACAACGACTACAGCGCGCAGGCGGCTTCACGCCTGCAGAAAGTGAAATGTTTTGTGCTGGATATGGACGGAACCATCTACCTGAGCAGCCGTCTCTTTCCGTTCACAAAGCCGTTTTTGAAAAAGCTGGAGGAGACCGGCCGCAGTTACTGCTATTTCACGAACAACTCCTCCGCCAACCATCTGGACTATGTCCGGAAGCTGGACAGGCTGGGGATCCCCGCGGATCCCGCACAGGTTTTCCTGTCCACGCAGGTCATCGTGGAGGAGATGCGGCAGATCCATGGAGAGGACAGTTTCTTTATCGTGGGGACGCCGAATCTGGTCGAGGCCTTCCGGCAGGCGGGGCTGAAGATCTTTGATCCGGCCGGTTCGGAAGATGCCGCCCCCGCACACGAAAGACCGGATGTGGTCATCCTGGGCTTTGATACCACCCTGACCTACGAGAAGATCTCGAGGGCCTGCAAATACCTGCGGCACGGCGCCGCCTACTACGGTGTCAACATGGACTACAACTGCCCCGTGGACGACAACGGTGTGCTGGATTACATTCCGGACTGCGGATCGATCGCGAAGCTTGTCGAGCAGTCCACGGGGCGTTTCCCCGATTTCTACGGGAAGCCCTCGCGCCACACCCTGGACTATATCATCCGGCACACGGGATTTGCGGAGGAGGAGCTCGCCTTTGTCGGCGACCGCATTTACACCGATATCGCGATCGCGAACGGCACGAAGGCCTTGTCGGTCATGGTGCTCACCGGAGAGACACAGATGGAGGATCTGGACCGGTATCCCTACCGTCCCGATCTGATCGTGCCGTCTCTCGCGGAGCTGACAGAGCTTCTGTAAAAGCGCAGGAGGTTATCCCTTTTGCGTGCATATCCCACGACGGCAGGATCATCACTCCCCGGCAGGGGCGTCATTTCCGTTTCCGCCCGCGATCTTGAAGATGAACATGACAGCGAACAGCAGAAGCAGGCCGATCACCAGAGGGAAGACCGGGTTCGCGTTGTGCATGCCCCCTTCCATGACGCCGGCGACGATGTAGGTCACGGCGGAGACAGCCGCGCAGGTCAGCGCGTAGGGCATCTGGGTCGAGACGTGGTTGATATGGTTGCACTGGGCACCGGCACTGGACATGATGGTCGTGTCGGAGATCGGCGAGCAGTGGTCGCCGCAGACGGAGCCGGCCATGCAGGCGCTCATCGCGATGATCATCATCTTGGGATCCGTCATCTGGAAACAGGCCACGACGATCGGGATCAGGATACCGAAGGTGCCCCAGGAGGTTCCGGTCGCAAAGGACAAAAAGACGGCGATCAGGAAGATGATGCAGGGCAGGAACATGGCGAAGCTCCTCGCGTTGCTGTCGACGAAGGCGGCGACGAACTCCTTGGCTCCCAGACTTGCTGTGGTCCCGTTGAGGGTCCAGGCCAGGGTCAGGATCAGGATGGCGGGCACCATCTGTTTGAAGCCGTCCGGCAGGCAGGCCATGATCTCCTCAAAGGGCAGTGAGTTGCGGACCAGGTAGAAGACCATGGTGATCACGAGGCCGCCGAAGGACCCCAGCACGAGGCCCACAGAGGCATCGCTGCCCGCAAACGCATCGATAAAACTCGTCCCTGTAAAGAAGCCTCCGGTATAGATCATACCGATCACGCAGCAGATGATCAGCGAGAAGATGGGCACCAGCATATCGGAGATATGCCCTTTTCTCCCCTCCTCCTCTTCCGCGTTCGCGTAAGGGCGGTCCGGCGTTGTATACAGGTCATCCCTGTACACGGCGTTGTACTCATGTGCCGCCATGGGACCATAGTTGATGTTCATCAGCACGAGCATGATCATCATGGCGATGGTCAGAAGTGCGTAATAGTTGTAGGGGATCGTCCGGATAAAAAGAGACAGGCCGTTTTCGCCCTCGACAAAGCCTGCGACCGCCGCCGCCCAGCTGGAGATCGGGGCGATGATGCAGACCGGTGCCGCCGTGGCGTCGATCAGATAGGCCAGCTTGGCACGGGATACATTGTGCTTGTCCGTGACGGGCCGCATGACACTGCCGACCGTCAGGCAGTTGAAATAGTCGTCGATAAAGATCAGGACGCCGAGCGCGATCGTCGCCAGCTGGGCGCCCTTGCGGGTCTGGATCCGCCTGGAGGCCCATTCCCCGAACGCCGCGCTGCCGCCGGTGCGGTTCATCAGCTGCACGATCATGCCCAGGATCACCAGGAAGATCAGGATGCCCACATTCCAGGCATCCGCCAGGGACGTGATGATGCCGTCCGTAAAAATATGATTCAGCGTGCCCTCAAAGCTGAAGCCCGAATACAGGAGCGACCCTGTCAGGATCCCGATGAAGAGCGAACTGTAGACTTCCTTTGTCACCAGGGCCAGCACAATGGCGATGATGGGCGGGATGAGCGACCAGAAGCTCTGCTGGACGCCCTCCGGCGTGGTCACAAAAGCCGCAATGACCAGGAAGATGAGCACCGCGGCGAAGGCCGCGATCGTCACCCGTACAGTACGTGTCTTGTTTTCCATTTTTTCATACCTCCCACTCTCACTCTGTTTCCTTCCGCCGGCTGCCTTCCCTGACGGATCCCGTCTGTCTCCCCAGCGCTGCGCGCTGGGCCCGGATCCCCCTCTCTGCGTACTCCGGCAGCAGGTACGTTTCGTACCGTTTGTACAGAATCTATTTAATGTTAATACGTCACAGTGGTAAAGTCAACAAAGAAAGGGCAGCCGTTTTGAGCTAAAAAGGCAGGTTTTTCCGGCAAAAAAGAAAGGGCATTTTCGACATATAAGAAAGGGCCGGCGTTTTCCGGCAAAAAAAAGGCAGATGTGTGACACACCTGCCTTTTTTGTCGAATTACGCCTGCCCTGATCGATTCCCCCGCCCGTACTGATCCGCCTCTATACTTTTGTGCCTGTAAAACATACAGGCACCTGTGGAGGCCCCTGCACCGCTGAGGCTTTTTGACACTTTTTGACAAAGTAGTCGGAAGAAAAGACATACGGGAATTCCCGCGTCATGAAACGACAGGTCTTTACTGCACGACGACTGTCTTTGCCTCTGTCGTGAGGAGACCGGCGGCCCCCTTCGTCACATACAGGGTCCCGTCCGTATCCTCGAGAATGTAGTCAAAGGTGCCGGGATGAGCGCGCCAGTATTTCTCAGCCTCCTCTTTTCCCATGATAAAGAGGGAAGTGGAGAGTCCGTCCGCCAGGGTGCCGTCCTCGCTGATAATGGTCGCCGAGAGCAGGCCGCTGTCGGCGGGATAGCCGGTGCGGGGATCGATAATATGGTGATAGCGGACCCCGTCCTCGATAAAGAACCGCTCATACCCGCCGGACGTAATGACACATTTTCCCTCTATGTCCAGGATCCCGAGGTAATCCAGGTCGCTCTCCGGATTCTGGATGGCCACGCGCCAGGGCTTTCCGTCCGCCTTGCTGCCCAGGGCCTGCACATTGCCGCCCAGGCTGACGAGACCGTGTTTGATGCCCTGCTCCTTGAAGATCTCCATCACGCGGCTGCTGGTATAGCCCTTGGCGATACCGCCCAGGTCGATCTCCATGCCGGGAATGCCGAAGGAGACAGTCGTATCATTTCCCTTCGATGCGCCCGAGGCCGCCGCTTCTGCACCGGCAGCAGGGACCGCCGAAACGGCTGCGCCGGAGGCTTCCGCTTTTGTCCCGGCAGCGGTGCCAGCCCGGCCTGCCGCTCCTGTTTCCGCCGCTGCCGTACCGGCGGCAGTACCCTCAGTATCTGCAGAAACGGCTTTTTTTGCATCCTTCGCTTCTGTTCCCGCCTGCCCGATCGTGATCGCGGAGGCATCGGCGAGCTTCAGGGCCTTGTCGAGGTCTTCTTTTTCCGGTACGTGGTAGTCCTGGGTCGGGAACCCCCACAGCTTCATGACAGGATAGATAGCGATCTCAAACAGGCCGCCCGTCTCCCTGCGCAGCTGCTGCGAGCGTCTGATCAGCTTTATCACCACATTAGACGCAGAACCGCCGCCCGCAACATTCAGCTTTGAGATCTCGCTGTCGGGATTTCCGGTCGACAGCATCTCATCGAGGCTGTGGATCTCCTCTGCCGCCGCGCGGACCGCCCGCTCTGCCTGTGCGGTGCCGTCTTCATCTCCGTCACTGCTCTCACCGTACGCCAGTAAGGTCATGTAGGTATCCATCGCGAAGACATTCATGGATACGCCGCCGTCATCGCGGACATAGGGCTCCTCGGGGATCTCGATGTCCTCAGCCGGCTGCGCAGTCTGTTCCGCAGAAGCGGTTCCCGCCGCAGAAGCGCCTTCCTGCTGCCCGGCCGGGACCGCCTCCGCTGTGGAGCTGCCTTCGCCGGCATCCGCGCGCCGGGCATCTGTCTTCGTCCCGAAGGCGCTCTGCCCTCCGCAGGCCGCAGTGCTCACCGCGACCAGGGCGGCCAGAAGGACCGCGGCGCATCTGCTGACAGCACTGCCAGAAGAGATCTGCGTGCTCTTTTTTTCATTTCTTTCAGCGGGTCTTCTCATCTTTTCTCCCATCTGCAAAAGTATCGGTCATTCTGCTTCGGCCGTTTCAGACGGCGTCTCCCTATGATATACGTTCTGCAGACCTCATGTCAAATCATAAGCCGGCGCGGGGCGGCAGCTTTTCGCTATACCTTACTGTCCACGCTCCCTTGAAGGGCGTGGACACGTAACAACATGTAACGTTGCGTGCGGCGATTCTAATACGCCATACTGTGTGCAACACACTTGCAAGCAAGTGTGTTCGCGCCGTCGCACCCGGGTTTTTCGCGAAAAATACTTCGAGGCTTCAGGCGAGTCTGAACTGTACCCGCTTTACAGGAAGCGGCAGAGCCCCGTCCACGCCCCGAGCACAAAAAACACGGCAGCACGAAACAGGATGTACAGGACCTCCTTTTTGAAGAGTCTTCCCGCCGGATAGTGCAGGTTGTTTTTCGGGCAGATCCCGATGCACTTTTCGCAGGAGAGGCATTCTCCGCTGCGCAGTCCGTCCGGCTCCAGCTTCAGACCTGCCGGGCAGGTATTCCGGCAGGCATTGCACCCCTTCAGGCAGTTTGCAGGATCTCTGCGGAGCGCCATGAACGGAAGGATCGGAAGGGTCGCGAAAAAAGCGCCCATGGGGCACAGAAACTGACAGAAAAACCTGCTCTGGACGCCCATGCCGACCAGGATCACGGCCAGGCACAGGATGCCGATCCCGAAAGACCTGTCCGGGAGCCGGAATGCAGTCAGCCGGGAAAAAACATCCCAGGCGCTCGTGCCCTGAAGTGCCCCGCTCCAGCCCATTGCCGTTACGATCAGAATAAATGCGAGGTTGACGTATTTCAGCTTCTGCAGCCACGGCAGGACTGTCTGCGGGATCGAGACCTGCTTCTTTTTCTTCAGGATCTTTTTCTGAAACAGGCCGGACAGCCAGTAGACAAAATCCCCGAGGGAGCCGAAGGCACAGATATATCCGCAGAAAAACCGGCCGAAAATGATCGTAAAGACCCCCAGACCGGCCAGGGCTGTCACAAAGCTGTTCCACTCCAGCAGGCCTCCGCTGCTGAGCTGCCGGAATATATACTTGATTCCGTTAAAGCCCGCCACATAGGCGCCCGGCATGCTCACAAAAAAGAGCAGCTGGATAGCCGCCCTCGTGAGGCTCCGCCTGCGGTTCCTGCGCTTTCTTTCCTGCCCGGCAGAAAGCTGCTTTGTTGTCATATCTCCAAAAAAAGGCATACTCCTGCCGCCTTTCTACTACTATAGTGCAGTCATAACGGTTCATTGTGCGTGCCGCGGCTGTGCATACAGCCTTTGTTCCGGCGCGGTACAGGCCGGCGGAGCCGGACGGCTCCGCCAGTGCCGCTTCACTGTGCCGCGGCTTTACGAAGCGCGTCCGTCGCAGCATCAATCAGGCCCCGGGAAGAGAACGTGGCCCCGCTGACCGTCTCTACCGCCACGCCCTGGGTCGAGAGGATCTCGCCGAGAACCGCCTCTGCCTGTGAAAAATATGCAGGGTCCTCGGAGGACGCTTCCAGCACATTGACCGCCGTGAGATCTCCGCCTTCGATGGTCACCTCCACCCGGATCGGACCTCCGAATCCATCCGCACTGCCCTCATAGGTTCCGTCGGCATAGGGAGAGGCGCTCTTCCCTTCCGCCTCTGCGATCTTTTTTTCCACCTCTCTGTTGTAGGCTTCGACCTCTGCGATCGTCGCTGCGTTTTCCGCTTCCTCCTGTGCCTTCCTGGCCGCCCGCACCTGGTACTGGCTGAGCGTCACCAGCAGGATCACAAGGCACAAAGCCCTGGTGATAAAATTCATGTATTTCATTTTCCGTCCCCGTTATAAAACATCGCCCTGTACCCCCGGCTTTCCTGTACTTTATTTTGCATCCTCTACTGCCTCCTTCAGCGCTTTGATGATGGCTTTGGAGGAATAAGTGGCTCCGCTGACTGTATCGAGCCCGGAGGCACTCTGGGCATCGATCGCCTGCTCCGGGATCCCCTTATAGGTCTTCCCCTTTTTCGTCCTGCCTTTCACGGCGTAGTTCATATAGCGGGCATTTTCCTCCGGATCCTCGGATTCATCATCGACCCGCTCAGCCCTGATGTCTGCGATCTTTCCATCCTTGACTGTGACCGTAACCTTGACCGTATAGGAGAAAAACGGATCGTCGGGATCGTCGATGCAGTGGGCTTTCGCCGAATATGTTCCGTCCTTGTACTGTTTCTCCGTCTCCTCTTTTTCGTTCTGCCCGGTTCCGCCTTCCCCGGAGGGCTCTGTTTCCCCGCCGGTTTTACCTTCCCCGGAAGGCTCCGCTTCCCCGCCGGTTTTGCCTTCCCCGGAGGAATCTGTCTCCCCGCCTGTGCTTCCTTCCCCGGAGGGCTCTGTTTCTCCGCCGGTTTTACCTTCCCCGGAGGGCTCTGTCTCCCCGCCGGTGCTGCCTTCCCCGGAGGGCTCTGTTTCTCCGCTGGTTTTGCCTTCCCCGGAGGGCTCAGCCTCTTCGCCGGTTTTGCTTTCCCCGGAGGGCTCTGTTTCTCCGCCGGTACTGCCTTCCCCGGAGGGCTCTGTCTCTCCGCCGGTACTGCCTTCCCCGGAGGGCTCTGTTTCTCCGCCGGTACTGCCTTCCCCGGAGGGCTCTGTCTCCCCGCCGGGTCCGCTCTCTTCCTCTCCCGGATCCCCGGAAGACGTCTTCGCCGCCTGCCACAGCAATTTATTCACGGTGCTGAGGATGGTCCGGGAGGAATAAGTCGCGCCGCTGACGACATCAATGTCCGCAGTAGACTGCTTATCCAGAATTTGGGCGATCACACTTGTGTATTCCACCCCCTTGCGGGTTCTTCCCTCTGTTGCGTAGCGGAAATAGACCGCGTTCGTATCGGGATCTTCGGAGCGGTCTTCCTTGATCTCAGCCGTGATCGAAAGGATCTCCCCGTTTTCCACTTTCATCGTCACCAGGACGGTATAGTCAAAAAGCGGATCGGAAGGATCGTCCGTACAGATTCCCTCCAGGGAGTAGGTGCCGTCTTTCAGGCCGTTTTCCGGTTCCGGTTCATCCAGGGGTTCCCGTTCTGCTTCCGTCCCGGATCCCTCTTCCCCGCGGGTCGGCTTTTTCCCGGACTCCTGTTCTTTCTCATCTTCGTCCCCGCCATTCCCGCCTGCCTGCTTTTTGTCGTTTGCGGCCTGTGCGAGCAGCTTTTTGGCCCCCCGCAGGATCGCTTCAGAGGAGTAGGTCGCGCCGCTGACAATATCCACCCCTTTCGTGGTCTGCCCGGCCAGGATCTGACTGATCACGCCCCTGTAAGTCTTTCCTTCCACCGTGCGGCCGCTGACCGCATAGCCGAGATAGGTCCTGTTCATGTCGGGTCTGTCAGACCTGTCCTCTATGTTCTCCGCCCGGATCGACTGGATCTTTCCGTTTTTCACGACCATCGTGAGGCGGATCGTATAGTCAAAGATCCTGCCGTCCGTACACTCAACATCCACGGTAAAGGTGCCGTCTTTGAAGCCTTCTGTCAGATCCGGTTCCTCCGTGTCATCCCGCGCAGGGGCCTTTGCCGGCGTTTTCGCGGGACTTTTGGAATCTCCGGCGTCCTCCTGCGCGGAGTCCCCGCTGCCGCCGGCCGCTTTTTTCAGGGCGTTTTTGACCGCATTGATGATGCCGTTGGAGCTGTAGGTCGCCCCGGAGATGGTGTCTACGTTGGGGGTCCCCGCAGAGAGGATCTTTGCGATCACCCGCTTTGCCTTGTTAAAGTAGGAATCCGTCTCTCCGCCGTGCTGCAGGACCCTGATCGCATCCATCCTGCCGCCTTTGATCGTGACCTCCACCTTGATGGTCCCGCCGAATCCCATCGCGCTTCCGATATAGGTGCCGTCCTTCCACACCCCAGTGTCATCAAAAGGCTGCTGTGTGAGAGGGGCCTTCGGCTTCGGCTGCGCGGGGGGCTTTGCGTTCTCCACGGTCTCTCCCGTGAGGGCATTCCGGACCGCCCCCAGGATCCCCCGGGAGCTGTAGGTCGCCCCGGAGACCACGTCCACCTCCCAGGTCTGGGCCCGGATCACGCGGTCGATGACTCCCTTGGCCTTGGAGAGAAAGCTCCCCGTCTCTCCCGGGGCGCTCAGGACAGAGACCTCCGCGATCTTTTTGTCCGCCACAGTGACCTGCACGGTGATCATCCCGCCGTATCCCCTGGCGGATCCTTTATAGACACCGTCTGTATAGGTGCTGCCCGAATCGGCGGCAGGCTCCTCCTCCTGCGCCGCCGGGGGAGCAGGCAGGGCCGGTTTCGGAGAGGACGGTTCTGCGGCCGGCATCGTCAGCTTCGCAGGGATCCTGTTCAGAACCGGGACAGTCCCCGGAAGGGACAGCGATACCAGAACCAGGACCAGCACTGCCGGCCAGAAGTTCATCAGGGAACGAATCGGTTTGGGAATTTTTATAACTCTCATTATTTCCATGTTTCAAACACTCTCCTGCAGGGAAACCACTGCGCCTGACTGCATTCCTTTACGGGCACACACGGAGCGCAGCACAGCCGAAACTCCTGGCTGCGCTGCGCCCGTCAGATCATTTTAAAGCCTCTGCCTTCCTTTTCGCAGTATGGCAGGATTCAGGACCTGATAAAGAATACCCTGTATATCCTGCCTGTCTGTGTGCGGTATCGCCAGGCAGTTCCTTTTTTTACTTGATCGTAAAGCTGCCGATATACGTGTTTTTCGCGGGCATGGGTACTGTGCAGAATACGCCGTTGCGTTTCCTTCTGGTGACGATCCGGACGTAGTAGGTCGTATTCTTTTTGAGCTTGGAGCCGCGGTATTTGGTGATCGTGGCGCTGGTCGCATTCGCCTTGACAGAGGTCGACTGGTTCCAGTACCAGGTCCCGTTCGGGTTGGTGGTCACGAAAACATTGTATCCGTTGCAGCCGTAAATAATGTTCCAGCTGATTTTTGCCTTCAGCTGAGAGGCTGTGCTGACATTCTTGAAACGGAAAGTGGCAGCCGGAGAAGGTGTGATGTATTCAACGTTGGACCAGGGACCATACACACGGCCGCCGGCAGTGTTCACAAAGGCCCTGACCTTGAGCTGGCTGACGTGGTTGGCCGCAACCGCACAGTTCTGGCTCAGCACATTGGCTTTGAGGATCTTCGAGGAGGCGTGGCTTCCGTCGGTCCAGCTCAGAAGTGTCTGGTACCCGTCCGCCCCGGCCACCTTCTTCCAGGCGATCTGGCAGCTGGTATATTTTTTATTGTTCCACTTGACAAAATGGCAGTTGCCGGGTTTTTTCAGAGCCGCCTGCACCGTGACTTTGACGGTCTTTGTTCCCTTTTTGTAGTTTTTCGTTTCAGGGGTCGTGACCGTGATCGTGACGGTACCCGCCTTTTTCCCTGTCACGGTTCCGTCGGAGGAAACTGTCGCGACAGACTTGTCCGAGGATGTATAGGTATACTTTGCGGTCTCTTTTGCGCCGGACGCCGTGATCTTTGTCGTCCTGCCGGCCTGCACCGTCGCCGCCGCGGCCTTCGCCGTAAACGCCTGCGCCGCCTTGCTGATCGTCAGCTTCGCCACGTTGGAGGTCACCATGTCCGCTGCGACTGCCCTGACATAGTAGGTACCTGCGTCTTTGGGCTGTCCGTTCAGAGGGGCTGTGCATCCCCTGTCACTGTACCAGCTGTAGACGACCTCTCCGTCGATCTCTGCCGGAGCGGACGCCTCGATTCCGACCGCCTGTCCCTTGTACACGACGGTCTTGTCTTTGAGTACGAGGCCCCTGTCGACAGCGACCTCCGCTGTCAGAGGTGTGTAGCCCTCCGCATACACCTTGATGGTATAGGTGCCGGCTTTTATGTAACCGCCGTCGAAAAAGGCCGCGTAGCGGCTGACGTCCGCCTCATTGGAGCCTTTGCTCACCCCGTCGTTCAGTGCGATCTCCAGCCTGTTGTAGTGGTGGCCGCTGACAGCCGCCTCTCCATAGAGATCGATCCAGTGAACCGCGCCGACAGTATTTTTCCCGTCACTGATGGTCGCCGCATAGACGCTGTTCCAGTATTCGCTCCAGACATATCCCTCGACAGTATCATCCGGAACGATCACAAATTCCGCCGCGCCATACCTGCACGCCGCGAAAGATGCGTCTGCAGGCCGCACAGCGATCTCCGACTCTGCAGGCGCATCCATCGGATTGACCTTCAGCGTGAGATCCAGGGCTGCCTTCTGGTCAGCCGTCAGTTCCCTCCCTGCTGCCTGCAGGATGCCTGCCTCCACATACGCTGTCGCGTCGACCGTCTTTGTGCTGCGTCCCAGGGTCAGGCCGGTGATGGCCTTTTCGCCGTCCGCATCTGTGCCGAATGTCACCAGTGAAGGGATATCCTTGGCGTGGAACCCGCTGAAGCCGGTCGCGCTCGTCACCGCATCGTAGGCAGGATCCGTGTCCGTGTTGACTCCCAGGCCGCCGTACACGGTCCTGTAGTCGGATGCGCTGCCGCTGCCGTTTTCAAATCCGTACAAAGTGCCGGTAAGCGGAGTCGCACCGGGCTGCGCAATATAGAAGAAGTCTGTCCCCGCGACCCGGGTGAGGTCCGCGCGCAGATAGGCATAGTCTGTCGTCACCGCACTGGACCCTCTTCCTGTCGTCACACTGAAGTGATAGGAAGTAAACTCCGGATCATCCTCCGCCGTATCGGCATAGTAATACTGGACCCCGCCCAGCGTGACTGCGCTCATATCTTCCCTGGCATAGGCGGTGGCACTAACACTTACATCCGCATAATTATCGCTCACGACCTTGACCGTATATTGGGTGCCGGCAACAGCCGCCTGCGCCGTAACGATCACGCCGTCCGCCACATCCGCGCCGTCTGCGATCACGACCGGTGTCTCTCCGCGTCCGACGACGCTCGATACGGTCGCCTTCGGGTTTTCAATATCCGCCGGCAGGCCGGTCACGACCACCTTCTCAAGCCCGTCAAATGCCGCCTCTGCGCCGGACACTCTGTTCTTGAGCGCGATCTCCACGGGATAATCGATCACCGCCTCCTGGGTGATATAGCGGATGTTAACGATGGTTTTTCCGTACAGGTCCAGTTCATCGTCATTCCAGCCCAGCTCCGTCGCCCTCCAGATGTTATAAACATGGCGCATGCCATACCTGTTTCCATCCGCATCCGTCAGGACTACAGCCGAAACCATGTCCCCCTGCGAAATGCCGTCTGTCCCGTCCAGGGGGATCTCGATGTCTGTGTGCCTGCCGTTGTAGGTGACTTCTCCGGTCACACCCTGCACAGTCTGCGCATCCCTGCTGACCGCCCCGAAAGAGAAGGATCCATCGCCCGCGACCGTCAGCTTTTTGCTGGCTGCAGGTTCCCCGCCGAGCACGTAAAAGGCGTAGTCAGGCGCCTCAAACAGGGCATCTTTTCCGGAATAGGTCTCGGTCGTGGTCTGTCCCCGGTTTGTCACTGTGATTTCCACGGAGCTGTCATCCGTGATCCTTGTCAGGCCTTCCAGGACGGACAGGTCCTCCACAAATACAGGATATGTGATCCCGCTGATATCGCTGCCGTCCGCATGGACGTGATAGGATCCCGCCGCAAGCCTCCAGGTGCGGGGCTTTGCCTTTGTCGAGGACGACACCGCGTCGACATCATCGACTCCCTCTGCCGCATAGAAATCGGCATAGGGAATGTTCATCAAAACATACCCCTGCCCGGTAAGGGGGATCTCCGATGTCCCGGCGGCATCTACCGCTGTGTCTGTGACCGCTTCCTCTGCAGTCCCTGCCGCATCTTCCGTGGTTACTGCGGTTTCCGCAGGAACAGCTTCCCCTTCTGCCGGGGCATCGGCAGAATCTGCTTTCCGATCTGTCCGGGCAGCTGCAGGATCCGTCTCCACCGGCTCCGTTTCGTCCCCGGATTCCGGTGCGGGCTCCTCCGCCTCAAAAGCGGGCTCCTCCGCCTCGGGAGAAGACTCCTCCGCCTCGGAAACAGGCTCTTCCGGCTCGTCTGCCGCAGCAGCGTCCTCCTCATCCGCCGCCTCCTCCGCAGGCGCTTCACCGGCGGGATCCGGCGTTTCAGCCGTCTCCTCTGCAGTATCCAGGGGCTCCTCCGCCTCTGCACTCTTTGCAGGGTCAGCTTCCGCCTCTTCCTGCGCGGCGTATTGTTCCTCCTCCACCGCTTCTGCTGCCGTCTCTGCATAGGCAGGTGAAGATTCCGCCGCAGCGGCAGGCAGGCTCAGAGAACCCATCATCATGGCCGCGGAGAGGAACAGAGACAGGAATCTCGTCATCTTTCTGTGCATATCTCCTCCTTACAATCGCATTTAACAGGAATGCCTTTTGTTATATTCAGCTAACCCACATGGCTGTAAAAAGGCCTGCCATACGGCAAGCCTTTTCCCCAAGGCAGTTAGATGACATTAACTATTATCTATAACTAACCACGCCCTGTCAAGTGACTTTTTCGGCTTTTTTGCACAAAGCGTATCAGGGGACGTGACAGCAGCAAAAGCGCTGCGGCAAATGTCTTGCGGCATCTGCTGCAGCGCTTTTCGCATCCGTTCCTATACACGTACACGCACTGCACAACATGCAGTATACACAGTCAATGAAAAAACGGTTTCCCGATCTCTTCCGGGCATCTATACGTTTTTCTCACTCCTCCACGACGCGGATACTCTCCATGACCTGGTCCTCATAGGGACGGTCGCCGCCCCAGCGGTTGGTCGGGGTCGCGGCGATCCGGTCGACGACATCCATGCCGCGCACGACATGGCCGAAGGCCGCATACTGGCCGTCCAGATAGTCTGCGTCCGCGTGCATGATGAAAAACTGGCTGCCGGCGCTGTCCGGATCCATGGCGCGCGCCATGCTGATGACGCCCCTCTTGTGTTTGATGGGGTTATCGACACCGTTGGCACTGAACTCTCCTTTAATCGTCCAGCCGGGGCCGCCCATGCCGGTGCCCTGGGGGTCACCGCCCTGGATCATGAAACCGGGGATGACCCGGTGGAAAATCGTACCATCATAATATTTGTCGTTGACGAGTTTCAAAAAGTTTTCGACCGTAATGGGCGCGGCCTTTGCGTCGAGCTCGAGGTCGATCACGCCGCCGTCCTTCATAGTGATCCTGATCATGTCTGTCCTTTCTTCAGGCACTGTCTGCAGATTTTCGGAAGTTATTCAGTAACAGCGCCTTAACTGTTCTTCTTCTGATAAGACTGATAAAAATCGTTTATTTTCTCATAGGTCTGATCATCGATATCATGCTCGATCTTACAGGCCTCCTCCGCAGCCTTCTGCGGATCGACACCGATCGCCTCGAGCACCTTCGTCAGAAGCTTGTGCCGGGAGTAGATGCGTTCAGCAACTTCCCTTCCCTGGTCCGTCAGCGTGATGAGCCCGTTTATATCCATCCGGATGAAACCGCTCTCCCGGAGCTTTTTCATCGCGATGCTGATACTGGGCTTGGAAAAATTCATCTCGTTGACGATGTCGATCGACCGCACCTGGCCGTTCCTCTCATACAGGATCAGTATGGTCTCCAAATAGTCTTCTGCAGATTCGTGAAGTACCATGGTTGTTTCTCCTTTTTCAAAACCGGAACACATCTTCCTGACCGGAACACCTGTCCCGGCATCCGGATTCATTCCGCAATACCGGTGCGCTTTTCTCAATACTGGAACTCGAATACCAGTCCGCCGTAGGCGGGCAGGTCGAACTCGATGTACTGGTCGCGGAAGTCGCACAGGCCCTTCCTGGCACGGAGGACCTCCGGCACAGGGGTATCGCCGAAGCCGCCGAACTGCTTATCCGTGCTGTTGAGGATGAGCTTGTAGCGCTTTTTCACCGGGACACCCACGCGGTATCCCTCATATTTGACGGGAGTCATGTTCAGCACGAATACGAGGCCCTTGCGGCTGGACGGGGCCTTGCGCAGGAAGGAATAGATGCTGCGGTCAGCGTCGTTGGCATTGATCCACTCAAAGCCGCCCCAGTCGTTGTCGATCTCATAGAGGCACTTATAGTTCCGGTACATCTCGAGAAGCTTGGAGACATAGTACTTCATACCTCTGTTCTGCTCATCGGAGAGAAGGAACCAGTCGAGCTCGCGCGCTTCGCTCCACTCGCGCTCCTGGCCGAACTCCTGTCCCATGAAGAGGAGCTTTTTGCCGCAGTGGCCCATCATGAAGGTGTAGCCCAGGCGGAGGTTGGAGTACTTGTCCACGCGGTAGCCGGGCATTTTCTCCACCATGGAGCACTTGAGATGGACGACTTCATCGTGGGACAGCGGCAGGATGTAGTTCTCCGCACTGTTGTAGCTCATAGCGAAGGTCATCCCGTTGTGGTCGCCCTTGCGCATGACGGGATCCAGCTTCATGTACTCGCAGAAATCGTGCATCCAGCCCATATTCCACTTGAAATCAAAGCCCAGACCACCGTCCTCGGGCTTCGCCGTGATCTTTGGCCAGGCCGTGGATTCCTCTGCGATCGAGAGGAATCCGGGGTGACGGCCATGAATGACGGAGTTGAGATGCTTGAAAAATTCGATGGCATCGAGGTTTTCGTTCCCGCCGTACTTGTTGGGGAGCCACTGGCCGTCCTTTTTGCCGTAGTCGAGATACAGCATGGAGGCAACGGCATCGACGCGGATGCCGTCCACGTGAAACTCATTGATCCAGTAAAAGACATTGGCGATCAGGAAGTTGCTGACCTCGTGCTTGCCCAGGTTGAAGATGCGGGTGCCCCAGTCCGGGTGCTCGCCGCGGCGCGGATCCGGATCTTCAAAGATGCACTCACCGTCGAACTTCGCAAGTCCGTGGGCATCGGGGCAGAAATGGGCGGGTACCCAGTCAAGGATGACGCCGATGCCGGCATTGTGCAGCTTGTTGATCATGTACATGAAGTCGTTGGGAGTGCCGTAACGGGAAGTCGGCGCATAGTACCCCGTCACCTGGTAGCCCCAGGACCCGTCGAAGGGATGCTCGGAGATACCGATCAGTTCGATATGGGTATAGGGAAGCTCCCTCAGGTACTCCACGATCCGGTCCGCAAACTCCCGGTAGGTATAAAAGCCGTCCCCGCCGTCGGGGTGCTTCATCCAGGAGCCGATGTGGCACTCATAGATCACGAGGGGCTGCTGGTTGGGATTCTTTTTGCCGCGCTTGTTCATCCAGCGGCCGTCCGTCCAGTGGAAACCCGTGAGATCTGCCGTCTTTGATGCCGTGCCGGGACGCAGCTCCGACGCGTTGGCGAAAGGATCCGCCTTGTAGATCTTCTCTCCTTTTTTAGGAGTAATGCAGTACTTGTAGATCTCGCCCGCGCCGATTCCGGGAATGAACAGCGTCCAGATTCCGCCGTCATTGAGCTTTTTCATGGGGCTCTTCTCCTCGTCCCATCCATTGAAATTGCCGATCACGTGGACCGCTTTGGCATTCGGCGCCCAGACGGCAAAGAAAAAGCCCTTTTCACCGTTCTCCTCCGAGGGGTGTGCCCCGAGCTTTTTATAGATGTCGTAGTGTGTACCGTTTCCGAACAGATACGCATCCGTCTCTGATACAAAAACTCTGTTTTCATTTGCAGCCATAAGCAACCCCTTTCTTGGTCTCTCCTGCTGAAATATGGTTTACGCTGTTTTCTGTTTTCCGTTTTTATTATTTTGGAGCCTGCTTCCGCAGACCTTTTTCCACATCCTCGCGTTTCCAGGACCGGGTCGAACCGGTACTGCCGGACGCCCGTCCGCCGGCTGCCGTCCCGCCGTCCTGCGGATCCCCGGCAGGGCCGGTACCCGCGGCGGCATCCTCGCCGTACAGCTGGCGCTTTGCCTCCTCGGATCTCTCGAGCACACGGCGGCGCGCCTGGGCGAGCCGCTGCTGTTCGCTCTCTTTGCGGATCTTCTCCCATTCGGACATGATCTGCTCCAGATCGAGCTGGCCCTCCACCTGGGTCTCCTCCGGCGGGTCCTCCTCCATGACCATGGTGAACTGGCCGCTTGTCTCCTGGGCCAGCACACTGTCATAATCATCGATCTCGCGCATGCCCCGGGCGATCGTCTCCTCCATATTCACATCCCGGAGCAGGGCATCCGTATATTCCTCGGGTGTGGCAGCGGGCTCACCGCCGTCCTCTTCATCCGTCTCCCCGCTGCCGCTCTCATAGGCATCCGGCTCTGCATACGCCGGCTCCTCTGCCGCAGGTTCCACCGCTGCCGGATTTCCCGCAGCAGCATCCCGGCGGACACGGGACAGGGCAGGCATGGGGCGTGTATCGCCGGATACCTGGGCTGTTTCTTCCCGGGCAGGCACCGTGTCCTCTGCTTCGGCGGATGCTGCGCCCTCCGCCTCTGCAGAGTCTGCGCTCTTTTCCTTTTCCTGATCATCCGAAGGGACCGGGTCCTGCCCGTTCTCTGCTTCCTCAGCCTCCGGGGCAGGCGCCGGCGGCGCGATCGTCCCGCCGCTCTTGAGGATCTCCAGCCTCTCCTCCTGCTGGGGCGTGAGCTGTGTGAGTGATTTTTTCAGTTCCAGAGCGCGGATCACAAAGCGTCCGTCGCCAAAGTATGTCACGATCTCGTCACACTGGCCGATACAGCGCTCCGGCTCCTCCGCCCGCAGGTAAAGCGTGGCGAGCTCATAGGCCCATCTCTCCCGGAAATCATGCTGCAGGAACTCTTCCAGCACGGCGATCTGTTCCCGCACATTGACATCCTGTTTTTTATAAAGCTTGTACTGCAGAAGGTAGCGGTCCGAATCCCTGGGCGCTACATTGATAAAAGCGTTGTAGAGCTGCAGGGCATGGATGTAATTATTCAGCTTGAGCTCCAGCTCACACAGAGAATAGATGATCTTTCTGTTTGTGGGATTTTTTTCATACGCGATCATCAGCAGATCGCGGCTGTCCGCATACCGTTTATTGATCTTGTACAGGTCGCTGACCCTGCAGATCGTGTGCACACTTTTTACCCTGGTCCAGTCGATCGTATCGGCGACCTCAGCGGCCTCCCGGAACCGCCGCTCATCGATCAGGCGGTCAACCTCATCAATACTGACTTTCAGTTCATATTTATCCAATGCAAATCCTCCCGCCCGGGATCGTTCATACACTTGTTTCCGGGCCGTTCAAAGGCATTTTTTCAGACCTGTTATTCCGAAGGTATATCTAAACAAGTTTAGCACACTGCTATAGTCCATGTCAAAGCACACAGGCGCAAAAGACAGGGTCGATTCGCTGTGCGTTACGGCAATGCGAGGCTTTGATTCCGCCCCGGACAGGGAGTGAACTGTAACCGCTGTGCCGGGCCTACTTTACCAGGATCCTGCTGAGCGCCGCGAACTCCTCCAGCGACAGCTTCTCGCCCCGGATGTCCGCAGGCAGCCCCATGGCAGCGAGTGCCTCCTCCACCCTGGCGCGCGTGAGCGTCCTGTCGCCGTACCTGAAGCCGTGGGACAGGCCGTTTGCCAGTGTCTTGCGCCTCTGGTTGAAGGATGCGCGGACCAGGGCAAAGAGGAAGCCCTCCTCCGCGTCCACAGGGGGCTCTTCATAGGCCTGCAGAAACAGGACTGCGCTCTCCACTGCCGGACGGGGCAGAAAGCATGAGGGCGGGACCTTCAGGACGATCTCCGGGGAGGTATAATACTGCACCGCAAGAGAAAGCGCCCCGTATTCCCGGCTCCCGGGTCCCGCGCAGATCCGGTCCGCGACTTCCTTCTGGACCATGACCGTGATGCTGGAAAAGCACCCTTTTTCCTCCAGAAGATGCAGGAGGATCGGTGTAGTCACATAATATGGAAGGTTCGCGACCACCTTCAGCGGCCTGCCTTCGTTCCAGGTCTCTGACAGAGCGCGCAGATCCGTTTTGAGGATATCCTGCCAGAGGATCGTCACATTCGTGCAGTCCTCCAGGGTCTGTGCCAGGACCGGCCGCAGGTTCTCATCGATCTCCACACAGATGACGCGGCCCGCCGCTTCCGACAGTTCCTGGGTCATCGTCCCGATCCCGGGCCCGATCTCGAGCACGCAGTCCTCTTCGCCGATGCCCGCCGCCTCTACGATACCGCGGACTATGTTTGCGTCCGTCAGGAAATTCTGTCCGTATTTTTTGCGCGCGCGGATCCCGAACTGCGCGAGCAAAGCCCGGGTGGCCCCGGGGGATGTCAGTTTCAAAGAGTTTGCCAAATCTGTTCCCTTCCCCTTCTCTTATTTTTCATTGTATCTGTCTCTGCCCTGTCATCCGGTTCAAAGTCTGTAGAGCCTCTCGGCATTCTTCTCCGTGATCTCGATGACCTCCTCCGTCTCCATGCCCTTGAGCCCGGCGATCGCTTCCGCGACATAGGGGAGATAGAGGGAGGAGTTGCGTTTTCCCCGAAACGGGACGGGTGCCAGATAGGGGCAGTCCGTCTCCAGGACGATATGCTCGATCGGGATCCCCGCCGCGACCTCCTTCAGCTTTTTGGAATTTTTAAAAGTGACGACGCCGCCGATCCCGATATAGAAGCCCATTTTCACAAATTCACGCGCCAGCTCCAGGCTGTAGGAGTAGCAGTGCACCACCCCGCCGTTTTCCTCTGCATGGTGTTCCTTCATGAACTGCATCGTCTCCTGCGCGGCCTCCCTGGAATGGATCACCACCGGCATGGAGGCCTCCCGGGCCATGTCCAGCTGCGCCGCAAACCAGTGCCTCTGGATCTCCCTGTCCGGCGTATCCCAATAGTAATCCAGCCCGATCTCGCCGACTGCCACCACGCGCGGGTCCGCCAGTTTCTTTCTGATTCCCTCCAGGATCTCCTCCGACAGAGGCGCACTGTCCGACGGATGGATCCCCAGCGCGCAGTACATAAAGGGATACCGGTGCGCCAGATCCAGGCACTCGTCGATGCTCGCCAGATCCGAGGCGATATTGACTACCCGGCCGATCCCCGCCTGTGATAGCCGGGCAAAGATCTCCTCCCGGTCATTCTCAAAAGATTCATCATTGTAATGTGCATGTGTGTCAAAAATCATTCCTATACTCCGGATCATCTGTATCTGCAAGTGTGCCCGCAAGGCGGCCGGCCGGAAGCAGGCCGGCCGCCGGGGCTGTTTCTGAGGATCTTCCCCATTATAGCACGAGTTTGAGAAAGGTTTTAAAAAGGGTTTAAAAAAGTTTATATTTTTTTAAAAAAGTGCTTGCATTTCTGAAACTCATCGCATATAATAACACTTGCGTTCGGGAGAGAGCTCTTCCGGAACGAAAACAGAAAATGCGCTGTTAGCTCAGTTGGTAGAGCACCTGACTCTTAATCAGGGTGTCCAGGGTTCGAGTCCCTGACGGCGCACGAGGAGCACCACTTCTGAGGAGTCTTCCCGGATCTGGTGTTCTTTTTTTGCCGAAAAAAGAAAACACTAAAACGAAAAAACCTCATTTTTTTCATGGACAGATCGTTTCTTTTCCTATATACTCCTATATACTCAGAAGCCTTTTCACCAAATTGTTGTAACTGCATACAGATCATGAAACTTCGTGATCGCGCAAAGGGGTCTGCAGCCGTATAAAACCGGTGCGGATCCCGGGGAATCGGAGGGTGTATGAAAAATCAGCTCAGAAGGCTGCTTACCTGGTTCCTGCTTTTCTCACTTGCTGCAGGTGTTTTTTGCATGCCCGCAGAAGCGGCCGTGCGGACCGGCGCAGAGCGTGCCGCCGCAGGAAAGGCAGAGGCTTCGGGGACAGCTGCCGGAATCGATGCGTTCATGACCGACAGTACGGAATCACACACACCGATCGGAGCAGACATCTCGAGTGCCACCTGGAAGACAGTCGGCGGGAAGCTCCGCCTGCAGACTTCAGGCGGCAGCTATCGGAAGGGCTTCGTCAGATACAACGGGAAGCTCTATTATTTTGATTCCAACGGCAACCTCATGGTGGGATTCTTCACCTCCGGCGGAAAAAAATATTATGCCAGTTATGTGCAGGGCGCCAAGGGCAAGGGGCAGATCCTCACCGGCCTTGTAAAGATCGGTTCAGCCTACTATTTCCTGAATCCTTCGTCCAGCCCTTATCCGGGCGCAGTCGCCACCGGGTTCCGGAAGATCAGTGGCAGGCGGTACTACTTCCGGTCGGACGGGAAGATGGTGACCGGCTGGTTCACGGTTTCCGGATCCCGATATTATGCGAGCTGCAACAAAAAAGGACACCTGGGCATGCTGCTGACAGGCGTACAGAAGATCGGGAACAACACCTACCGCTTCGATTCGAACGGAAAGCTCCTTGGGATGATCTCCTCGACCCTGGCCTCCAACAAATACACACATACGATCGACATCTCGGAGTGGCAGGGCAGCATCGACTTCAAAAAAGTCAGAAATTCCGGCGTCAAGGCGGTCATTATCCGCTGCGGATACGGAAAATTCGACGGAAAGCTGCACACCGACAAATATTTTTACCAGAATATAAAAAATGCCAAGGCGGCAGGTCTGAAAGTCGGAATCTACTTCTTCAGCTACGCCTACACAAAGCAGATGGCCGTCGAAGAGGCAAAATATGTCCTCAACCTGCTCAAGGGGTACAAGCTCAACCTTCCCGTCTATTTCGACTGGGAATACGACTCCATGGACAAGGCGAAGGCCCATATGTCGAAAAAAGCCTACAGAAAGACCAACTGGCGGTCACAGATCACGGAGATGACCAGGGCCTTCTGCAGCACCATCAGGCAGGACGGCCGCAGGGCGGGCTTCTACTTCAACCTGGCCTATCTGAACAGCTACTATGACCTCTCGAAGCTGAACGGCTATTCGACCTGGTACGCCTACTGGGGGACGAACAAGCCGGGCTCCAACATCTGGGCCCATGCGAATACCATCAAGACGCCCACCAGGTATGACCTGTGGCAGTTCACCTCCCGCGGCAGGATCCCCGGCATCAAAGGAAATGTCGACTGCGACCTCGTGCTGAAAAGCGGCCTGATGCAGTAATACCGGAGAATACCGGGCGGACAGACCCGGCGCATATCCTGAAAGCCGATATTTCCTGAAAAACCGGCATCTCCTGAAAACCGGCATTTCCCGAAAACCGGCATTTCCTGAAAAAAACAAAAAGACACCCGGAAAGATTCGCGCCGGGTGCCTTTTTTGTTTTGCCTTTATACCCTTCTCTTCCTGATCTGTCTCTGTGCCCGCGGTCTGTTTACTCAAATCTTTCCGGCAGGGAAACGGTCGTGATCGCGATCGCTGTGATGGCCGCAATAGCAGTGACGACGATGATCATACGTTTCATATTTTCCTCCTTTTCAGATTACAGTTTGCTGTTGTGTGCCCTTTCCTATATCTTATCAGTCCTGCGGAATTATCTCAACAGACCTTTCCGCAGGCCCCCACAGATCCGGATGTGAAGGAATGCCCTGCATTTTTTCATGACAAAACGCCTGCATTTGCTTATAATAGGAAACTGATGACCACGGACCATCCCCGCAGCGCAGGAACCCGTGGAGGGAAATACTGCCAAAAAGAAAGGAACAACATGGGAAAGGTATTCAGATTCGATAATGACGTGGACACAGACCAGATCATTGCTTCGCAGTATCTGCTGTTTCCATCTGTCGAAGAGATGGCGCCGCACACGTTTGAATCGCTCGATGCGGACTTCGCAAAAAATGTCAGGCCCGGCGACTTCGTCGTCGCAGCGGAAAATTTCGGCTGCGGCTCCTCGCGCGAACAGGCTCCGAGCGTGCTGAAGGCCCTGGGAGTAAAGGCCGTACTGGCGAAATCCTTCGCCCGCATTTTCTACAGGAACTGTATCAACATCGGTCTCCCCGCCATCGTCTGCAAGGATCTGTATGAGCACGTACACACCGGGGATGATATCGAACTGTCCATGATCGAGGGCACCGTGACGGCAGGCGGACAGACGTTTGCATGTACGAAGCTCCCCGCCCACCTGCAGGGCATCCTTGACCAGGGCGGCCTGATCGCCTCCCTGGATGTGTGACCGGATGTGTAATCTTGCATTCAAGACCCGCGAACGGGTATTGCGCGATGAAGACCAGACCCTGTGTACAGAACACAGCTCGGTTCAATGAATGAAGGAAGGATCCGATACAGCCGGATAAGAGGAGTATTTTTTTATGGGAATGACCATCGCCGAAAAAATCATCGCCCGGGCAGCCGGCCTGCCCGAGGTACACGCAAACGATATCCACACTGTCGAACTCGACTTTCTCATGAGTAACGACGGTACGACCCACCTGACGATCGACATGTACAATGCGCTCAAACACCCCCGCATCGCGGATGTCAGAAAGCTCGTCTGGATCGTGGACCACAATGTCCCCTGCGACAGTCCCAAAACAGCGGCCTCGCAGAAAAAAATGCGCGATTTCGCGAAGGAAAACGGCATCACCTTTTACGAGGGTGCCGGCGTATGTCACCAGATCATGATCGAAAACCATGTCGTCCCCGGACAGCTGATCTTCGGCGCCGACTCCCACACCTGCGCCTACGGCGCGCTCGGTGCCTTCGGCACCGGCGTCGGCTGCACCGACTATCTCTACGGCATGGTGACCGGCAAATCCTGGGTCCTGGTGCCCGAGACGCTCCGCTTCAACCTGACCGGCGCGCTCTCAAACGGCGCGACCGCCCGCGACCTGATCCTGACCATCATCGGACAGATCGGGGCCAACGGCGCAAACTATCACGCCATGGAGTTCGCCGGCCCCGGCATGGCCTCCCTGACCATGAGCGACCGCATCGCGATCTGCAACCTCTGCGTCGAGGCAGGCGCCAAGACCGCCCTGATGGAGGTCGACGATATCACGATGAACTACCTCGCCGCACACGGCGGCCGCAGACCCGAGGCCTGTTTTGCCAGTGATCCGGACGCAAAATTCGAAAAAGTCTACGACATCAACCTGTCCACGATCGTCCCGGTCGTCGCGAAGCCCCATTTCGTCGACAACATCGCTCCCGTCAGCGAATGCACAGGTGTCAGGATCAACGAGGCCTTCCTCGGTTCCTGCAACAACGGCCGCCTGGAGGACCTGCGCCTGGGCACCTCCATCATCAAAGGAAAAAAGGTCGCTCCGACCGTCCGCTTCCTCGTCGTCCCCGCCAGCCGCGAGGTCTACCTCGAAGCCATGAAGGAGGGCATCCTGGATACCTTTATGGAGGCCGGGGCCATCGTCATGAACCCCAACTGCAGCGTCTGCTGGGGGAGCTGTCAGGGCGTCATCGGCAAGGGCGAGACCCTCATCAGCACCGGTACGCGCAACTTCAAGGGACGCGCCGGCCACCGCGACTCCTTTGTCTACCTCGGCTCCGCCGCCACCGTCACCGCCTCCGCCATCAAGGGAGAGATCAGCGCAGCGTTTACGTGATGCCGGCATGGCTCATTGCATCCATATCGCACACGCCCGATACGCGCTGCGCGGGTGCCTGCACACGCGCATAAAGAAAGGACCGATCTATGGAACAATTCACAGGAAAAGTCTGGCTCCTGGGGGATGATATCGACACGGATATCATCATGCCCACGGAATATCTGGCTCTGAAAACCATCAACGACATGTGCCCCTACGCCTTCTCCCCGCTTCGTCCGGAGCTGGCGGCGCAAATCCGCGAAGGCGACATCATCGTCGCGGGCAAAAACTTCGGCTGCGGCTCCTCCCGGGAGCAGGCCCCCGAGGTCATCAAGGCGCTCGGCATCCGCTGTGTCATCGCCGCCTCCTACGCCCGCATCTTTTTCCGCAATGCCATCAACAACGGCCTGCTCCTGATCGAGAACGCCGACCTGGTAAAGGATGTGCAGGAGGGCGAGGAGATCACCGTGCGCGCGGGAGATTCCATCCGGTACAAGGATAAGACCTATCCCATTTCCCCTCTGCCGCAGAACCTGCTGGACATCCTGGAAGCGGGCGGCCTGGTGAGAGCCATGCAACGCCTGAACGGGAAAGTCTGACATTCTTTGCCATACAAAGTACCATCTGTTGTATGGCCGGTCAGACAGGAAGACAGCAAAACCACCCTTGCGTAAAGGAGCCGAGAAAGGAACAGACCATGGGCCAGACACTCATAGAAAAAATCATCGCCCGCAATATCGGGCGCGAAAAAGTGACCCCCGGCGAGATCGTCACAGTGAACGTCGACCGCGTCATGGTGCACGACATTTTTATTCCCTTCGTCGCAGACAAGTTTGAAGAGATGGGCTTTTCAAAGATCTGGGATCCGGACAAAATGGTCCTCATCTACGACCACCTGGTCCCCGCGAGCCAGCTCGACGACGCCCGCCATTTTGCCACAGGAGATGCCTTCGCGGCAAAATACGGGGTCAGAAATGTGCACCGCTCGGACGGCATCTGCCACCAGCTGATGACGGAGGCCGGCTATGTGAAGCCAGGTGATATCGCCTTCGGCACCGACAGCCACACCGTCACCTACGGCTGCGTGGGTGCCTTCTCCACCGGCATCGGCTACACCGAGATGGCCGGCATCCTGGGGACCGGTAAGCTCTGGATCCGCGTCCCGGAAACCATCAAGGTCCAGGTGGACGGGACCCTTCCCCCAAATGTCACCTCCAAGGACGTCATCCTGCAGATCCTCGGCGACCTGCGGGCCGACGGCGCTACCTACAAATCGCTGGAGTTTGCCGGCAGCACCTTTGATGCCATGACCGTCGCCAGCCGCATGACCATGGCCAATATGACCGTCGAGTGCGGCGCCAAGTGCGGCCTCTTCTCCCCGGACGAAAAGACGGCGGAATACTGCGGCATAGCGCCTGCAGACTTCAAAAACGATACATTCCTGCAGAATCTCAAGGGCGACCCCGACGCCGTCTATGACCGCGTCCTGACCTACCGGGCAGAGGACTTCGTCCCCGTCGCCGCCTGCCCCTCGCAGGTGGACAACATCCATCCTGTCAGCGAAATCGCGGGAAAAGCTGTCGACCAGGTCTTCCTGGGCTCCTGCACCAACGGCCGCCTCGAAGATCTCGCCGCTGCCGCAGAGATCCTCAAAGGGCGGAAAGTCGCCCCCTTCGTCAAGTTCATCGTCACCCCGGCCAGCCGCAAAATCTACCGCGAAGCCCTGGAAGCGGGGATCCTCGAGACGCTCGCCGAGGCAGGCGCCATGATCACCCACCCCGGCTGCGGCCTCTGCTGCGGGCGGGCCGGCGGGATCCTGACCGACAATGAAGTCGTCGTCGCGACCAATAACCGCAACTTCCTGGGCCGCATGGGTACCTCAAAGGTCCAGATCTACCTGGCCTCCCCGAAGACCGCCGCCTGGACGGCAGTCGAGGGCAAAATCACGGTCCCGGTCTGACGATGTCAGCCGGACCTGCAGACTTTCTATATGAAAGAAAAACATGAAAGAAAACCATGAAAGAAAACCATGAAAGAAATTCTGGAACTGTATCTCGCTTTTTTTAAAATCGGCGCCGTCAATTTCGGCGGCGGCTATGCCATGCTGCCCCTGCTGGAAAGAGACCTGGTCGAGACCCGGGGCTGGACGACGACGGAGGACCTGACGGACTATTTTGCGATCGGCCAGTGCACGCCGGGCCTGATCGCCCTCAATGTGGCCACCTTTATCGGCTGCCGCCGCAAGGGCATCGCAGGCGCGGTCGCCGCGACAGTCGGCTTTGTCAGCGCCCCGATCGTGATCATCCTGCTCATCGCCACGTTCCTGCAGGGCTTTGCCGACCTCCCCGTCGTGCAGAACGCCTTTGCAGGCATCCGTGTATGCGTATGCGTCCTGATCATCCAGGCAGTCCTGCGCCTGTGGAATAAATCCGTCGTAGACAAAACCACCCTGGTCCTCTACCTCGCTGTCTTTCTGATGACGGCCCTGTCCGGCGTGCTGCCTCTGGCGGTTCCCGCCGCCGTCCTCGTCATCATCTCCGGCATCCTCGGCGTGCTGATCGGCGGCCTCCGGGACGGAAAAGCCGGAAATACGACGGCAAACGGAAAGGAGGCGGAGAAATGATCTACCTGCGCCTCTTCTTCGAGTTTTTCAAGACCGGACTCTTTTCCATCGGCGGCGGGCTTGCGACCCTCCCCTTCCTCTATGAGATGTCCGACAAGACCCACTGGTTCTCGCACGCGGACATTGCGGACATGATCGCCATCTCCGAGTCCACCCCCGGCGCGATCGGCATCAACATGTCGACCTATGCCGGATTCAAGACAGCCGGCTATCCAGGAGGCGTCATCGCAACGCTGGCCCTGGCGACCCCTTCCCTGATCATCATCCTGATCATCTCCGGTTTCCTGCAGAAGTTCAAGGACAGCAGACATGTCCAGCACGCCCTGTACGGGCTGCGCCCCGCCTCGATCGCGATGATCACGGCCGCCGGCCTGAACGTGGCGAAAGTCGCCCTGGTCAACATAGACGCCTTTTGGGCCTCCCGCAACCCCGGAGACCTCTTCATCTGGAAGGCCGTCCTGCTGGGCATCCTGATCTTCGCCGGCCAGAAGGCCTTTCCGAAGATCCATCCCATCGCCTTTATCGCCCTCTCGGCCGCAGCCGGCATCCTCTTCCGGTTTGCAGGTGTGTGATATCGCGGCACAGATCCATTGTGAACCTTGTTCCTTTCTCATCTATCCCTTATAATAAAGCCCATCAGGTCGTGGAAAGTTATGAAAAGACAGAGAGGTTGTGGAAAGTTGTGAAAGGCTTGATGGATGACAGGAGGAATGCCGGACAGATGAAGAAGAGCAATCCATTTTCTCTTTCCTTTGGAAAGGAACCGGTCAGCTACATTTCGCGCGATTATCAGAGCAATGAAATTCTGGACAGTTTCGAATCGGATACCCCCTCTTATCAGGTCTGCATGATCACAGGGGTGAGAGGAGCGGGAAAAACAGTCGCCATGTCCGCGATTGCAAATACACTGGCTGCGGACAGCCGCTGGATCATTGTCAATCTCAATCCGGAGCGCGACCTGCTCAGGACCCTCACGGCAGAACTCAGCAATCGCAAGGATTTATTTGAGATGTTCAGAGATGCGAAGATCAACCTGTCCTACCTTGGATTCGGCCTGGAAATAGACGGAGAACCGCCTATAACGGACATGGTTGTAGCTCTGCGCAGAATGTTGGAAAAGCTGACCAAAAGCGGCAGGAGAATCCTCATAACAATTGACGAGTTGACTCTTAACCGGCAGATCAGGGAATTTGCCAGTCAGTTTCAGATTTTTATGCGAGAAAATCTCAATGTATTTCTGATCATGACAGGCCTGTATGAGAATATCTACGAGCTTCAGAATGAGAAAACGCTGACATTCCTCTTCCGTGCGCCTAAAGTGGAACTGAAACCCCTCAGCATTCCGCTGATTATGCAGAAGTATAGAGAGGTTTTTGAAATGAGCGAGGATGAAGCCCTGGAGATGGCGAAGGCGACCATGGGATATCCTTTCGCGTTTCAGGTTTTGGGATATCTGCTGTGGCGCGAAGGCGGAAAGAAATCGCTGGAGAACCTGCTTCCTCAGTATGATACATATCTGGAGGATTATGTATACGAAAAGATCTGGAGCGAGCTTTCCAGGAAGGACAAGGAGGTCGTCGCGGCTATGTGTGATGCACCTTCTACAAAAGTTGAGACCATACGGAACCGACTGAAAATGAGCTCGAACAGTTTCTCGACATATAGAAAGAGATTGACAAAGAAGGGAATCATCCAGTCGCCTGATTATGGCTGGCTGTCCTTCACACTGCCGAGATTCAGGGAATTTATCCTCAGGCAGGAGGTTTTATAGTACCACCGTGTTTTGCACCGGAAGCAGCAGGGCAATGCATCGCCGAAAGGCGTTGCATTGCCCCTTGCATTGTCATAGGGCATTTCAGATTTCAAGCCATGCCGACGGAGTTATTTCATCCCGAACTTCTCTACCTTTTTATAGAGGAGGCTTCGCTCCACCTGCAGGCGGCGGGCCGCTTCGGCCATGCTGCCGCCGCAGCTGTCCAGGGCCTCCCGGATCAGGGCCATTTCATAGCGGCGGACCTTTTCCTTCAGGGACAGGGCTGCGTCAGGGGAGTCTGCGCCCTGACCGGTGCCGCGGCGGGTGCCGTGCGAGGTATCACGACTCCGGCGGCCGGTCTGAGGAGAAGCCTGCCAGGCGCCTGTCGCGTCAATGCCGGTCCCTGCCGCTCCCGTTGCGGTGACGCCGGCGCCCGGTGTCAGCTGTGCGATCCGCTGGGGGAGGTTCTCCGGCTCGATGAGGTCCCCGTCGCACATGGCGTAGGCGCTGGATAGGACGTTCTGGAGCTCGCGGATGTTGCCGGGCCAGGGATGGAGCAGGAGGCAGTGCTTGGCGGACTCGCTCAGCATGATCTGTGTCCGGTACTGGCGGTTGAGCCGGTCCAGGTGGTGGTAGGCGTGCCGGAGGATGTCGCCCGGGCACTCCCGCAGGGGGACCGTCTGGATATTGACCACGGCAAGGCGGTAGAAGAGGTCCTCGCGGAAGGTTCCCTGCGTCATCATCTCCGGGAGATTGCGGCGGGTCGCGGACAGGACGCGGACATCGACCGGGATGGGGGCGGAGCCGCCGACGCGGTCGATCTCGCGCTCCTGCAGGACCCGAAGGAGCTTGACCTGCATGTGCAGGGGCATGTCGCCGATCTCGTCCAGGAAGATGGTCCCCCCGTTGGCCTGCTCGAACTTGCCGGGCTTGCCGCCTCGCTTCGCCCCGGTGAATGCGCCGCCCTCGTAGCCGAAGAGTTCTGATTCCAGGAGGTTTTCCGGAATGGCACCGCAGTTGATGGCGACGAAGGGCTTGTCCCTGCGGTTCCCCGCCAGGTGGATGGACTTGGCCATGACCTCCTTGCCGGTGCCGGTCTCGCCCGTGATCAGAACGGGAAAATCGCTGCGCGCCGCCCGCATGCCCATCTGCTTGACCCGGACCATCTTGGGATCCTTGCCCAGCATGTTTTCAAAACCGCTCTTTGCAAAGACATTGTCCTGGTAGCTCTCCTTATAATAAGCCAGCTCCGCTTCCTTGTACCTGCGGGAGATCTCCTCCGCCCTGTCGGGAAACTTCATCTGGGCGGCGGCCCCCAGAAGCTTCCGGTCCTCGTCGTAGACACAGAAACGCAGGGCCGGGATCCGGATCTCCTGGGCCTGGTGCAGGCCCGACGCCTGGTTCAGGTCGTCCCCGACATAGGACTGCAGATAGACATCCTCGCGGTTGTCGATCAGGCCCTTTTCCATGACATCGTACATGGAGGTCGTCGAGATCGTCTCCTCGATCGGGTGGCCGATGATCTCCGACCGGTCCTTGGCAAAATAAGAGGCATACTGCTCGTTGATGTCCTGCACGATGCCCTTCTCATCGATCACGATAAAGCCGTCATCCGAGTATTGAAACAGGTTTTTCAGAACCCTGCTGCCGAAATGGTCTTCCATGCAAAAATCCCCCATTCATGAACTCCGGGACCGGTTACATCCTGTAGCGGCACGATGCCGGGCATTTTCTTCTCTGCGATTGCACTGCAGAGAAGAATACAGATGGTGCATGCTGCGGCTGTGCGATTCCAATCATTTCCATTATAGAAATCACTCTGTCTGAAAACAAGAACTCCACCGGAAATATTGAAAAAATGACACAGCAAAGAAAATCATCTGTGTTAAAAATGACACGCTTGATCAGACTGCCCAAACCAGGTGTGGTATTTTTTCTACAAAACGATGGTCCGGAGCCTTGCAATACCCCCCGCAAAAAGCGCTTTCACCGTCCTTTCAAAGAACTTCCCGCTCAAAAGCCGCAATTATACACGTATTATTGATAATAATATAATGTAAATATGTGAATTATTCATTTTCCTGAAGATACAGGAATATTGGCACAGGCTTTGCTGTATATATGGACAGAGATGATCAAAGGCCCGCAGCGGTGATTATGGAACCGCCAAAAAAGGCCGGGCTTTGATCGAAAACAATTGTCAGAGGCACCGCAGGACTAAGGAGCCTGCATACAGCGCAGGAGCGAAGGAAAGCAGAAGCCCGTGCTCCGCATGGACGAAGGACACAGCAGACGGAAAATCGAAGAACTCAACCGTAATAAGAAAGAATCGTATGTATAAGGAGGGTATTAAAATGGCAGTCCCGAAACTTGATGAACTTTTGATCGGCAAGAAGATGGAGCCCCGCTACATGGAGTACAACTGGCGTGACATCGCCCTGTACGCCCTGGCCGTCGGCGCCAAGAAAAAAGACCTGATGTACACCTATGAGAAATATCTCAAGGCCATCCCCACCTATGGCACCATCCCCTACTGGGGCACGGTCAATGTCAAGCCCTATCAG
>JAFWDM010000106.1 GCA_017513005.1 Lachnospiraceae bacterium | reverse complement strand
TAGCCGCCGTTGTTCTCAAAGTTGATGACCTCTTCAGAGGACAGGCCGAAGATAAACGCATTCTCTGCGCCGACTTCTTCAACGATCTCAACATTGGCACCGTCCATGGTTCCAAGAGTCGGAGCACCATTCAGCATGAACTTCATGTTGCCGGTGCCGGATGCCTCTTTACTGGCCGTGGAGATCTGCTCGGAGATATCCGCCGCCGCGATGATGATCTCGGCATTGGAGACCTTGTAATCCTCGATAAAGACGACCTTGAGCTTGTCGTCGATGGACTCGTCGTTGTTGATGACGTCCGCGACGGAATTGATCAGCTTGATGGTCAGCTTCGCGGTCCTGTAGCCAGCCGCCGCCTTGGCGCCGAAGATAAAGGTGTGCTTGGGGATATCCAGGGTGGGATCTTCCTTGAGCTTGTTGTACAGGTACATCACATGCAGGATGTTGAGAAGCTGGCGCTTATACTCGTGCAGACGCTTGACCTGCACGTCAAAGATCGACCTGGGATCGACCTCGATGCCGTTGTGCTCGAGGATGTAGTCCGCCAGACGGACCTTGTTCTTGTACTTGATGTTCAGGAATTCCTTCCTGGACTTTTTGTCATCCACATAGACCATCAGCTCGTGCATGCGGGAGAGGTCTGTGATCCACTCATCGCCGATGTGGTCGGTGACCCAGTCCGCCAGCAGCGGGTTGCCGTGCAGAAGGAAACGGCGCTGGGTGATGCCGTTGGTCTTGTTGTTGAACTTCTCCGGGAACATCTCGTAGAAGTCCTTCAGCTCGCGGTTTTTGAGGATCTCCGTGTGGAGCCTTGCGACGCCGTTGACGGAGAAGCCGGCCACAATCGCCATGTTGGCCATGCGGACCTGGTGGTCATAGACGATACCCATGCTGCGGATCTTCTCGTGGACATCCGCGCCGGTGCCGTCGTAGATCTGGTGGATCTTCAGCTCAAAGCGGCGGTTGATCTCCTCCACGATGCTGTAGATGCGGGGCAGCAGCTGGGAGAAGAGGTCGATCGGCCATTTTTCCAGCGCTTCCGCCATGATCGTGTGGTTGGTGTAGGCGACGCACTTCGTTGTGACGTTCCATGCCTCATCCCAGGTCAGGTCGTGCTCGTCCATCAGGATCCGCATGAGCTCGGGAACTGTCAGCGTCGGGTGCGTGTCGTTCATCTGGAAGACGAGCTTTTCATGCAGCTTTTTGATGTCGTCATGATTCTGCAGATATTTCTGGATCGCGGCCTTCAGGGAGGCGGAGACAAAGAAATACTGCTGCTTCAGGCGCAGCTCTTTTCCCTGGTAGCTCTCGTCGTTGGGATACAGGACATCGCAGATGGTCTTGGCCAGATATTCCTGCTCCACAGCCTTCTGGTAGTCGCCCTTGTCAAAGGAGTCGAGCTTGAAGCTCTCGACCGGCTGCGCGTCCCAGATGCGGAGGGTGTCGACAAAACCATTGCCGTAACCGATCACGGGCATGTCATAGGGCACTGCCTTGACCGCACTGTAGCCCTCGTGGCGGTAGACGGTCCTGCCGAGCTTTTCATCGTGATAGGGCTTGACATAGCCCCCGAAATGTACCTCCTGGATATACTCGGGCCTGCGCAGCTCCAGAGGATTTCCGTTCTCCAGCCAGTTGTCGGGGACCTCCTTCTGGTAACCGTTTTCGATCTTCTGCTTGAACATGCCGTAGTGGTAGCGGATGCCGCAGCCATAGGCAGGATAATTCAGGGTGGCAAGGGAATCTAGGAAACATGCCGCGAGACGGCCGAGACCGCCGTTGCCCAGAGCGGCATCCGGCTCCTGGTCTTCGATGGCATTCATCTTGAAGCCCAGATCCTTCAGCGCTTCGGAGATCGGCTCATAAGCCATCAGGTTGATGGCGTCGTTGCCGAAGGCGCGGCCCATCAGGAACTCCATGGACAGGTAGAGCAGCCTCTTGGGGTCCTGGTCGTCAAAGGCTTTCTGCGTGCGCATCCAGCAGTCGATGATCTGGTCCTTGAGCGCCAGTGCAGAGGCCTGAAAGACCTGCTGCTCCGTCGCTTCCTTCATGGTGCGGCGGTACATCGTACGTACGTTGTATTCCACGCTCCGCTTAAAAAGATCTTTGTCAAATTCAAAAGTGGGTCTTTTAATCATTCCTAAAAATCCTATTTCCTTTCCCTCTTATAATGCAAAGCTCGCGCGTCCGGCTTCTGCCGGGCGGCTGCGGCCTGGGTACCGGGGGTAAATCTCTGCGGGGCAGCGCACCAGGGGGTTCTGTCCCCCGGTGCAGTCCCGCACATTCTTCATCACTCGCAGCTATTCAGCACCCCCCTATTGCAGGTGCTGTGCACCTGCAATCCCTGTCTGACAGAGGCACTGCGGGGTGCTGAACAGATACCATCATACTTTATACCATCATACTTTCTCAACACCGATCACGGCCTTCTCGCCGTTGATGTCCCACTCCTTCTCGTGCGCGAGGGAAGCGCCCTCCAGCACTTCGACGGCGAGCACCTTGTCGGAGACAGCTTTTTCATTTTTGCGCAGGACGTCCATGAGCCTGTCGTTTCCGGAGAGGGCGACGCGAATGCGGTCCGTGACCTCGAATCCGGAATCCTTGCGCATGGTCTGGATCTTGCTGATGAGCTCGTAGACGAAGCCCTCTTCGACCAGCTCCGGCGTCAGGTTGGTGTCGAGGACGACCGTGTAGCCGCCGTCCTCCTGGGAGATGTAGCCCTCCTTCTGGCTCATCTCGATGAGGAGGTCCTCTTTTTCCAGGCTGACGGAAGTGCCGTTCACATCAAAGGTGAGCGATCCCTTCTCGTTCAGCTCATCCATCGCGGCATTGCCGTCCAGCTCCGCCAGGTAAGTGCGGATGCCGCCCAGCTGCTTGCCGTATTTGGGACCGACCGTGCGGAGCTGGGGCTTGAAGGTATAGCTTGTGAATTCGCGGACATCGTCCGTGAACTCCACGGACTTGATGTTCAGCTCGTTCTCGATGATCTCGATGAAATACGTATCCAGAACGGTCCCGTCCGCGGCTTCATCCGCAGCGGAGGCGGGCGCCTTGACGAACATCTTCGCGACCGGCTGGCGGTTCTTGATCCCGGACAGGTTCCTGCAGGCGCGGCCCATGACGACGATCTTGAGGACCTTCGCCATGGATCTCTCCAGAGCCGGGTCGATCATGGATTCATCGACAGAAGGATAATCGCACAGATGGATGCTCTCGGGCGCACTGCTGTCCACGCTCCGGACGATGTTCTGGTAGATCTCCTCGGTCATGAAGGGGATCATGGGGGCAGCCGCCTTACAGACGCCCACCAGTGCCGTGTACAGGGTCATGTAAGCGTTGATCTTGTCCTGCTCCATGCCCTTGGCCCAGAAGCGGTCGCGGCAGCGGCGGACATACCAGTTGGACATCTCATCGACGAAATCGGACAGGGCATTCGCCGCCTCCGGGATCCGGTAGCGGTCGAGGTTGTCGTCCGTCTTCTTCACCATGGAGTTCATCCGGGAGAGGAGCCACTTGTCCATGACGGACAGGCTGGCATAGTCCAGCGTGTACTTCGTGGGGTCGAACTGGTCGATCTCGGCATACAGCGTGTAGAAGGCATAGGTATTCCAGAGCGTTCCCAGGAACTTGCGCTGTCCCTCCTGCACGGCCTTGTCGTGGAACTTGTTCGGCAGCCAGGGAGCGCTGTTGGAGTAGAAATACCAGCGGATGGCGTCCGCGCCGTGGGTCTTCAGGGCGTCGAAGGGATCGACCGCATTGCCCTTGGACTTGGACATCTTCTCTCCGTCCTTGTCCAGGACGAGACCCAGGACAATGACGTTCTTATAGGCGGGCTTGTTGAAAAGAAGGGTCGAGATCGCGTGCAGGGAGTAGAACCAGCCGCGGGTCTGGTCCACCGCCTCGCTGATAAAGGAGGCGGGGAAGTTCTTTTCAAAGAGCTCCTTGTTCTCAAAAGGATAATGATACTGGGCAAAAGGCATGGCGCCGGAGTCAAACCAGCAGTCGATGACCTCGGGGACGCGCTTCATCTGTCCGCCGCACTCGGGGCACTTGATGAAATAGTTGTCCACATAGGGCCTGTGCAGCTCCGTGGTCTCCGCAGACGGATCCCCGGTCAGGTCCGCGAGCTCTTTCCTGCTGCCGACGCTGATCTGCTTACCGCAGTCCGGGCACTCCCAGATGTTGAGCGGCGTGCCCCAGTAGCGGTTCCGGGAGATGCCCCAGTCCTGGATGTTCTCCAGCCAGTTGCCGAAACGTCCCTCGCCGATGTTGGGGGGGATCCAGTTGATCTGCTGGTTGTTGCGGACCAGGTCATCGCGCACCTTGGTCATCTCGATGAACCAGGACTCACGCGCATAGTAAAGGAGCGGTGTATTGCAGCGCCAGCAGTGGGGGTAGTCGTGCTCGAACTTCGGAGCCGCAAACAGCATGCCGCGCGCCTCGAGCTCCTTGAGGACCTCGGGATCCGCGCTGACCGCGCCCTCATCCATTTCCGCCTGCGTGGGCTTGCAGCGCATGCCGGCAAAGGGAGTCTCGGGCTTCATGACACCCTTGTCGTCCACCATCTGGACGAAGGGCGCATCGTACCTGCGGCCGATCCTCGCGTCGTCTTCACCGAAGGCGGGCGCAATGTGTACGATGCCGGTACCATCAGTCATGGTCACATAGTCGTCACAGTAGACAAAGAAGGCCTTCTTATGCTGCTTCGCGACGGAGTCCGCGGCGCACTGGTAGAGGGGCTCATACTCCCTGTACTCCAGATCCTTTCCGGTCATCTCCTCCAGGATCACATAGGGGGGAAGGTCCTCCGCCTTTTTCGCAGCTTCCCGCGCGGCAGCAGCATCTACCTGCGCGGCCGCATCGCCGCCGTCCTGTTTTTTGCCCTTTTTCTTCTTATTCTTTTTGCCGCCGTTCTCCTCCTGGGCGGGAGCGGCAGGCGCGAATACGCTGTCCAGCAGGGCCTTCGCCATGTAGTAGACATTGCCGTCGGCCGCCTTCACCTTCGCATAGGTCTCTTCGGGGTTTACACACAGACCGATATTGGAGGCCAGGGTCCAGGGGGTCGTCGTCCATGCCAGGAAGAAGGCGTCCTCGCCCTTTACCTTGAAGCGGACGATCGCGGACCTCTCTTTCAGCGTCTTATAGCCCTGCGCCACTTCGTGGGAGGACAGAGGCGTCCCGCAGTGAGGGCAGTAGGGCACGACCTTGAAGCCCTTGTAGAGCAGACCCTTTTTCCAGATCTCCTGCAGGGCCCACCACTCGGACTCGATATAGTCGTCATAATAGGTGACATAGGGGTTGTCCATGTCCGCCCAGAAACCGACGATGCCGGAGAAATCCTCCCACATCCCCTTGTACTGCCAGACACTTTCCTTGCACTTTTTGATAAAAGGCTCGATCCCGTAGGCCTCGATCTCGTCCTTGCCCTCGATGCCGATGGCCTTCTCGACCTCCAGCTCCACGGGCAGACCGTGCGTGTCCCAGCCCGCCTTGCGGGGAACCTGATACCCCTTCATCGTGCGATAGCGGGGCACCATGTCCTTGATGACACGGGTCAGCACATGGCCGATATGGGGCTTGCCGTTTGCAGTCGGCGGTCCGTCATAAAACATATAGAGGGGGCGCCCCTCGCGCTCCTCGATGCTCTTTTCAAAAATGTTGTTGTCCTGCCAGAACTTCACCGTCGCGTGCTCGCGATCAACAAAATTCAGGTCCGGGTTTACCTTTTTGTACATCCTCTCGCTTCCTTCCTGTAGTATCATGGCATGAAACAGAGACCTGCCGCATTTCCACCCTTAAAAAAGGAAACACAACGCAGGACTCTGCACCCCTCAAAAGCCACGGAGTAATATTGCCATAGCTAAAAAACAATGTCAAGAAAAACATAGGCGGGTCTGTTGTATATACAAAAAAATCCTGCCCGCGCCCCGGGAGGGAGCGGGCAGGAACCTGCCTCATTTTTTATTCATCCGCCGGCATGAACGCGAACACCATATCCTCCCTGTCCGACTTGTCGTCATGCCAGGTAAACCCGGGTCCCTCCTTCGTAAAGGTGATCGTTCCGGTGCCGTCTTCATACTCCCTGGTCTCATCCTCTATATCACCATCACTGTTATAAGTAAGTTTTCTCATGAGCCCCGAATCATAGTGCATGGTCAGCGTCTCCGGATCGACCTCTCCGATGAGATCCCACCGGGTACCCTCTGCGGCACTGTCCGCCCATTCAACGACAACGAAGGCAGTCTCTTCGCTGAACGACACATCGGCGCGGGCCCTGTCACAGACGTAGGATCCCTCGAGGCCGGCGTAGGGGCTCACATAGTCTTCGTCCTCTTCGAATACGGCGATATAGTCCGCAGTTTCCGCGAGCTCGAGCGTGACCTGCGCCTCCGTCGAGAAATCCTCTCCGTCCTTTGTCCACTTCACAAACTTCCAGCCGGGTTTGGGCCAGGCGAGGATCGTGTGCACCGCCGGCTCGGCCAGGTTGATCTGCGCCGACTGGAAGGGATACTCCTTATCGACCTCCGGCGTCTCCTCGCCCTCCGTATAGGCAATGCATCCGTTTCCTTCCACATTGACGGAGACAAAGATGGTCGCCTCCGGCATGTCCATCGGCGCGAAGTGATAGGTCTCCCCGCCGTCGACCGCCAGCTGAACCCCGTCCTCACCCTCCTCAGAGACTGTGACGATAAATTCTCCCTCCTCGTAATCCGGGACGATATTCCCGTGCAGGGTATCCCCCTCCTGCTGGATATACCAGCCGTGCAGATCTTCTCCAAGCATACAGCCCACGCTCCAGCCTGGATGCTCCTCGTCCTCGGAGGGAAGGATCCACATCGTGTTCTCGTTTTCATCCTGGAAATACCCCTGGCGGGTCCATCCGGTCACGGCCCCGGCCGCCTCCGCGGCCCCGGCAGCCGTCTGTGATCCGCCGGCAGTCTCCGCCGCCTTCTGCCCGCCGCAGGCAGTCAGCATACACAGCACAGTAATAAAGATCATCAGGCAGCACTGTTTTTTCATCCTTTTCTCCTTTCCATGAAACGCGGGACGGTTCCCCGCTCCACCGGGGGTGTACGTTACAAACCTTCCAGATGATGCTCCTGTTCCGGACGGTTCCCCGCTCCACCGGGAGACGGACCGGGAAAAACATCCCGGCTCATCCGGCCCTGTCTCCTATTATACAATAGTTTCCCGCAGCGAAACAGTGAAACACGCGAAAGCCGATAAAATCCGCACATCTTTTCATCGTTCTAATAAATCTCTAATAAAGTTTCTATAAGATTAAAGCATCTCAACAAGAGAAGTTCCGGACAGGATCCATGACGGGATCCGCCTGCCGGACAGGGATAACAAAGAAAAAAGTGATCAAGAAAGGGAGGAGAAAAACATGCTCAAAACTGTCAAACGCCTCGCCGCCGTCTGTCTTGCCGCTGTCATGGCCATGGGCTTTGTCCCCGCGCAGCAGGCAGAGGCCGCCGCACTGAAGAAGCCGGGAAACTGCAGATTTGTAAAGTGGCTCGAGAACGATGATTTCGATGAATGCACCATCAAATGGGACAAGGTCGCCGGAGCGGACGGCTACCAGACTCTTCTGTCACTGACAAACGGAAGCCGCGCGAAGTGGAACAATGTCAGCAAAACAAAGACCAGCATCAATTACTATGACATCGATGACGATCATGTCTGGCAGGTCATAGTGAGGGCCTACAAAAACACCGCAAACGGCAAACAGTACGGCGCCTGGTCCAACCTGGCCTTTATCACCCCTTCGCCGGATGACTACCGGCTCAAAAACGTCAGTCCGAATGCGGGCAGCCTGCAGGAGAAGATCTCCTGGGATATCGTCAAGGGCAGCAACGGCTACAATGTGTTCATGACGACCACCCCCAAAGGAACCTGGTACTGGAACAAGTCCACGGACACGAAAGCCACCGCAAACAGCGCAGTGATCACAAAATATCGCGGCTCCAAACTCAAAAAATACACCACCTACTATTTCCGCGTAGTGACCCGCCGCAAACGCAACGGCGTCTTCTGCACCGTCCCCATGCCGAGCTCCGGCTATTATCTGGGCACCTTCCGGTTTAACTGACGGGAGATATATCTGCGCAGGCGGTCGCTGCAAAAAAACGGTTACAAACAGATCTGCGCAGACAGCAACTGCGGAAAAACGATCGCTGACTGATCTGCGCAGGCAGTCGCTGCGAAAAAACCGATCGCTGACTGATTCGCGACCCCCGGTGACTGAAAAAAGCACCACATCCTCCTGCAGGCGGATGTGGTGCTTTTGTATATATATTTTCTTTGGATCCTGCACCGTCTCTGACCAGCATGGTCTGTCAGGGTCGGATCCCTGATCCCTGCGCCGAAACCGCCCTCAGTCTGGTTCGTGTCAGGAAACACTTCCTATGTCGAAGCCGCCTGAAGTTTTGTTCTGGTCAGGAAGATGTAGGCTGCCAGAACCGCAGCCGCCGTAGCCCCGAGGCTGATCGGATAGACCATCATCAGCCGTGGGAAGGAGGGTGCGGCCGGAAACACCAGGTAGACCCAGAAGATCCGGATCCCGCAGACACCGAACAGGGACATGAGCGCCGGCCAGGTGGAGTAGCCGTACCCGCGCATGGCGCCGGAGACGACCTCCACGACTGCAGAGAAAAGGTGGGCGCCGACGATATAGCGAAGACGGATCATTCCGTACTCCAGGACAGCGGCATCCCCGTTAAAGACAGCGAGCATCTGCGGACCGAATGTATAGATCAGAGCCGCCACACAGGCCACGGCGATCAGGTCCTGCAGGAGGCAGAGCTTTAGCACGCGCCTGCACCGCTCTATTTTTCCGGCCCCGTAGTTCTGCCCGATGAAGGTCACGCAGGCCTGCCCGAAGGAAACCACAATATAATAGGAGAAGATCTCTATATTGAATGCCGCGGAGGAGCCCGCCATGACATCCGCTCCCAGTGAATTAAGGGCGGACTGCACACAGATGTTGGCGAGCGAAAAGACCATGCTCTGCACACCTGCCGGGACGCCGATCCGGAGCATGGGTTTCAGGATGTCCATGTCGAGCCGCAGTGCGCGCAGGTCTACATGCACGATTCCCTCCGACCGGCACAGGAACCACAAAAGCAGGGCCGAACTGATCAGGTTCGAGATCACGGTCGCCAGCGCTACGCCGTTCACGGTCATCCCCAGAACAACCACGAAAAACACATTCAGCACTACGTTCACAATACCCGAAACGGTCAGGCAGATCAGCGGTGTGCGCGTATCTCCCTTTGCACGGAAGATAGCGGATTCGAAGTTGTAGAGCAGGATGACCGGCATGCCCGCCAGATAGACCCGCATATAGAGCAGGGACATATCGTAGACCTCCGCCGGCACGCCCATCAGGTGCAGAAGGGGCGCCGTCAGAAGTTCTCCGATCACGGTGACCACAAGGCCCCCTCCCAGTGCGACAAGGATCGACGTGTGCACAGCCCGGAAGACACCGTCTCTGTTATTCTGCCCGATAAAGCGGGCGATCACCACGTTTGCCCCCAGAGAGATCCCGATAAAAAGATTGACCATCAGGCCGATGATCGGGGCATTGCTCCCGACAGCCGCCATCGCGTGCTTGCCCACAAAACGGCCGATGACCGCTATATCCGCCGCATTGAACAGCTGCTGCAGGATCCCCGTCGCCGCCAGCGGAATGGCGAAGAGAATGATCTTGTCCCACAGGGAGCCGTTCAGCATATCCATTTCATTTCTGTTCTTCATGGCTTACTTTCTTCTCTGCTTCGTAAAATGCTTTGCTTTATATACTGCTCTGCTTCGTATAATGCTCAGCTTTACATACTGCTCTGCTTCATATACTGCCTATAGATCTCCAGGTACTCCCTCTCCACTTCCTCAAAGGGGCACACCCGATAGTCGATCGTGATATGAACCTCCGGTTCCTCTCCGATCTCTTCTCCCCCCAGCAGATATTTCAGATCATACCAGAGCATCACGTCATCGATCTCCCTGACCTGCCTCTTTTCCTTTTCTGTCAGAGGCGACCCCAGGAATCTGGAATAGATCATCTCCAGCATCCGTCCCTCCAGGGCCTGATAGGCCTTCATTTCCTGCTTGAAGGGGCGGGGAACATCGGACAGATAGCACTCACTGGCGTCATGCAGAAGACAGGCCAGCACCAGACGGTCGGAAAGCCCCCTGGCAGCCGCCTCTTTTGCACAGCAGATGCAGTGCTCCGCCACGGACCAGAAGGTCTTCACATGCCCGTTTCCGCGGCACAAAAGAGACAGAGCGTGCGCGAAATCCTCGACCCTGAAAAGGGCCGGGTCCGGGTCTGTAGGAAAAAAGTGCCTTCCCGTATACGTTCTGATAAAGTCTGCCATTTCCGGTGCCTCCTCCCTGTAGCATGATTTCCTGCAGCAGGCTTTTGCAGCAAAGAGATATCTTATCACGGGCAGGGACGCATTGCAAACAGGGATTTTGCGCCTCAGCAATATGCGAAAAACACAGCGATTTTTGCTTAGCGGCCGCGGGACGGATGCATGGCTTCCTTCATTGAATGGGGGTATCATCCTTATATGGGTTCACTCGTGAAACAACGGCTCATGAAACAACCACGGGCATGGCGCCAGGGTTGTTTCACGAATAAAAACTGAATCTACGAAATCCTAAGAAAATATCCGGGGTTATGAGTGCTATACATGAATGCTCATAACCTTGGATTTTTTCTTGTGTAGAGGTATAATACCCTTATAGGTATAGGTATACACCACCTATACAGAAAGGAGATCATTATGCCTAAAACAGAAAAGAAATACCCGGAATGGGTCCAGAAACAGAGGAAAAAGGGAACGACCGTCAAAGAGAAAGGAGGAAGATATTATTTATACAAACGGACTTCCCGG
>JAFWDM010000105.1 GCA_017513005.1 Lachnospiraceae bacterium | reverse complement strand
TCCTTCCCTGCGGGCAGGACGCCCGCCACGACCTCGCTCACGCCGGCCTGTCTTCCGATGGCCTCCGCCGTGCGACGGTTATCGCCGGTCAGCATGACCACATGGATCCCCATATCGCGGAGCTCCCGGATGGCCTGTGCACTGTCCTCCTTCATCGTATCGGCTACCGCGATCGTCCCCATATACCGGCCGTCCCGGGCAAAGAACAGGGGCGTCTTTCCCTCCTCCGCGAGCTGCTCCGAAGCATGCCGAATCTCCTCGCTGATGGCTGCGGGGCTGCTGCAGATCTGCCCGGAGATGAAGGTCAGGCTGCCGCCGGCCATCCTTCTGCCTCCGACCAGGGCCGTCAGGCCGTTCCCGGGGAGGGCTTTGAAGTCCGTGACCTCCAGAGATGGGCTCCCGCCTGTTGTGCCCGGAATACCTGCCGCGGCACGAAGATCTGCCGTTCCTGCTGCATCCGCCGGTCCAGGCAGATCTGCCGCCCCTCCAGAGCCGGCTGCAGGAGATTCTGCCGTTCCCCCGGACGCCACCCCTGCCTGCCCGGCGGCTTTTGCCAGGACCGCCTTCGCCAGAGGATGCTCGCTCTGGGATTCCAGAGCAGCCGCACAGGCCAGAAGCTCCGTTTCCGTGACCCCGTCTGCCGGGAGAATGTCCGTCACGACGGGTTCCCCCTTCGTGATGGTCCCGGTCTTGTCCAGGGCGATGATCTGTACGTTTCCGGTCTCCTGCAGGGCTTCCGCCGTCTTGTAGAGGATCCCGTTTTTCGCCCCCATACCGCTGCCGACCATAATCGCCACCGGTGTCGCCAGTCCCAGGGCACACGGGCAGCTGACCACCAGGACAGAGATCCCTCGCGCCAGCGCGAAGCCCGCCGGGCGGTGCATGAGCACCAGCCAGAAGAAGGTGACCAGCAGGGCGATCCCGATGACCGCCGGCACAAAGACGCCGGAGATCGTATCCGCCAGCTTTGCGATCGGTGCCTTGGTCGCAGCTGCGTCACTCACCATCCGGATGATCTGGGCAAGCGTGCTGTCTTCGCCGACCCGGGTCGCCTCACAGCGCAAAAAACCGGACTGGTTCAGGATCGCCGAGGAGACCTCGTCCCCGGGATTTTTGTCCACCGGAATACTCTCTCCGGTGAGGGCCGCCTCGTTGACCGCACTGCTCCCTTCCAGGACGATCCCGTCTACGGGGATGTTTTCTCCGGGCCGGACGACAAAAATATCGCCCTTTCTCACGTGATCGATCCCGATCTCCTGCTCCCGGCCGTCCCGGACGACGTTTGCCGTCTTCGGCGCCAGCTTCATGAGGCTCTTGAGGGCATCGGTCGTGCGCCCCTTGGAGCGGGCCTCCAGCATCTTTCCGATCGTGATCAGGGTCAGGATCATGGCTGCGGATTCAAAGTAGAATTCCATCATGTAGTGCATGACGGCCGCACCGTCCCCGTCCACCTGGGCCCTGGTCATGGCAAAAAGCATGGCCGTGCTGTAGACAAAGGCCGCGCCGGACCCCAGCGCGATCAGGGTATCCATATTGGGGGCGCCGTGGAAGAGGCTCTTAAAACCGCTGACAAAAAACTTCTGGTTGATCACCATGATCACAACGGCCAGAAGGAGCTGCAAAAGCCCCATGGCCACATGGTTATCGTGGAAAAAGGCGGGCAACGGCCAGCCGAACATCATATGCCCCATGGAGAAATACATGAGGACGAGCAGAAACCCCAGGGAGGCCGCAAGCCTCCTCTTCAGCACCGGCGTCTCCCGGTCCTTCAGGGCATCTTCCTCCGCCGCCAGCTTTGCGGACAGGCTCCCTGCCGCCCCGCCCCCGGCTGTTTCTCCGGTCCCTTTCGGTGAAGCGCCGTATCCCGCGTTCTCCACAGCCTGCATCACTGCCTCCGGAGAAGCGGTCCCCTCCACAGCCAGCGTATTTGTCAGCAGGCTGACATTGCAGCTCGTCACACCGTCAAGCTTTGACACTGCCTTTTCCACCCGCGCCTGGCAGGCGGCGCAGCTCATTCCCGTAACTGTATACTGTTCCATGCTATCGATGCCTTCCTGAGATCAGGAACTATCCGGAAATACCTTGGGAAAGATATACAGATAGTCCTGCGTAATTAAGTGACTGATCCTTAGTTTTCTCCTCAATGCAGAAGCTTCTGCAGTGTCTTCACCAGCTCATCCACCTTTTCGTCGTTTCCTTCCCGGACATCCTCTGCCACGCAGGTGCGGATGTGGTTGGTGAGAAGAACCTTGCTGAAGCTCGAAAGGGCGCTGCTCGCAGCCGCCGCCTGATTGATGATATCGATGCAGTAGGCATCCTTTTCGATCATCCCCTTCAGGCCCCGGATCTGTCCTTCGATCCGGCTCAGCCGGTTGATCAGATCCCTCTGCTCTTTTTCCGTGCGGGATTTCGTACGATATTTCGCGCAGCAGCAGCCTTCTTCCATCTTCTCCTCTGTCCGATGGACCTCTGAACTCTTTTCCGGTGTTTCCATTTTCCCGTTTCCTTCCATCAAGCCTGTTTTCCGGTGCTTCTGTCTCATTGTCTGACCTTGCGAAGATCCCGTAGATAACGTGGGCTCTGCAGCGTCTTCTATACCCCCACCCGGTATCTTGCTGCCTGCATTATATACCCCCTGGTGGTATTTTGCAAGCAGGAATGAGAGCTTATGATGAAAAAACATGATGCAAAACACTTCAGGTGCAAAACACTTTAAACGGCAAAGGCTCCCTCCCGGTCTTTTACTGCCGGGAGGGAGCCTTTTCTTTTCTGATGGCTTCCGGGACTGTTTTACGCGTACTTCTCCGCGATCGCGGCGCAGTAACCGATCATCTGCATGCAGTTTTTCTTCCTCGCCTTCCCCTCGAAATCGCCGAAGGGGTCGGAGAGCTCGCGGCAGATCAGGGTGCCGTATTCCGCCTCGATTTCCTTGATCATCGCACCAAAGACGGGATAGATCTCCCCCTGCAGCTGGTGGACACGGTCCTTCATCTCTTCTTTTTCAAAAGGATCCCTGCGCCCCTTTACCATGCCGAGTGCCAGGACAGCTCCGGTGATTGCACCGCAGATATTCTTTGTGTGGCCGATCCCGCCTCCGAATCCGGTAGCCATGCACATGACGTCCTCCGGAAGTCCGGTGTCGTGCATGTCCAGGAAAGTGCGCATCACACATTCCGTGCAGTTCAGACCCTGCCGGAAATACCCCTTCGCGGTATCCTGCGCGATCTGCATTCTCTCTTCGAGCGATTTCCCTTCCATATTGATCTTTGCCATGTTCCATCCCTCCTTACTGGTATATTCGTTGCCTCTTCTGCCTTTGCAGAATCTATTTACGATGCCCTGCAGTGCCTTGCGGATCCAGCCTGCGCAGGTCGTCCGTTTAGCTCTGCGGCAGTGCTTTGCGGATCCAGCCTGTGCCGGTAGTCCGTTTAACTCTGCTGTATTCCCTTGCCCAGGATCTCCTCCAGGGTCCGTGACAGCTGCTCCGGGTCGATGGGCTTGGAGATGTGCGCGTCCATGCCGGCAGCCTGCGCCCTGCGGACATCTTCGCCGAAAGCATTTGCGGTGACCGCAATGATCGGGATCCCGGCCAGTGCCGGATCCGGGAGCCGGCGGATGCTCTCTGCCGCCTCGTAACCGTCCATGACCGGCATCTGGATATCCATCAGGACGGCGTCATAAAAGCCGGGCACAGAGGTGCTGATTCGGTCCACGGCCTCTCTGCCGTTTTCTACCGTATCGACTTCATACCCGAGATTCTGCAGAAGCATCTCGACGATCTGGCGATTGATCTCCATGTCCTCTGCTACGAGAAGGCGCTTTGAAGACGTTTTGTCCCGATCGGCAGCGCCAGTTCCTTCCGCAGCTTTTTCCACGGAGACCGTTTTTCTCGCAGAGCCTGTCTTTTCTGCATAGACCGTTTTTTCTGCATAGACCGTTTTTTTCGCAGGGTCTGTCTTTTCAGCATAGACCGTCTTTTCCACAGAGACAGCCTGCTCATCGCTGAGAGGATACGGGACACGAATGATAAATTCCGTCCCCTCGCCGGGCGCAGTGATCAGGTCGATGGTTCCCTGCATGGCATCCACGATACTTTTCGTGATCGCCATGCCCAGGCCGGTGCCCTGGATGCGGCTCACTGTGGATGTCCTCTCCCTCGCGAAGGCTTCAAAGACGATTTCGGCGAATTCCTGCGTCATGCCGATCCCGGTATCCTTTACCCGGAGCTCATAAGCCCCCTCCGTATCGCGCCTGCCGATCTGGGACAGGCTGACCGCCACGCTTCCTCCCTCCGGCGTGAACTTGCAGGCATTGCTCACCAGGTTCAGGACCACCCGCAGGAAACGGTTCCGGTCAAACAGGACATACGGATCCGGTACCTCCCGGATCTGCAGGCTGTAGGCGATCCCCTTTTCCTCCATCTGCTCCTGAAACATTTCATACGCGGTCTGCAGTGCCTCGCAGATGTTTCCGGGGGCATTGTCCAGTTCCATTTTCCCGCTCTCGATCTGACTCATCTCCAGAATATCGTTGATGAGGGTCAGCAGATGTCTGCCGGATATATCGATCTTTGAGATATAATCGCGCACCTTGGGCGGGACATCCTCCTCCAAGGCTGCGAGATGCGTATATCCGATAATGGCGTTCATCGGCGTGCGGATATCGTGCGACATATTGAACAGAAACTGGCTCTTTGCCTTGCTGCTCTCCTCCGCATGGATCTTTTCACGCTCCAGGACTGACTGCCGCCGTCTGAGCCAGCCCTGTGTAAACAGCATGACAAGCAGACCTACAAGAACAAACACCATCACGACCGCGCCGTTTTTCAGGACCGCCTCATGAAGGATCCGCGGAAGGCCGCCGTCCGCCCCCTGCACTGCATGGATGTCCTCCGCCGCTTCCAGGATCCTCTTGATAAACCACATCAGCACGGAATAAAACAGCAGTCCGAAAAGAACAGCGCTGGAAGTCGTGATCCCTTCAAAATCGGTGAGCTTGCTCTGACGCATGGTTCTCCAGTAAAAGATAAATCCCAGAAGGCACCAGACTGCCAGCATCAGAAAAGAGGGGGCGCCCATGGTCTCCAGACTGCCGATCCGGGAAGCGAGATGGACCAGGGCAAAGATCCCGGACAGTACCGCGCCCAGAAACCCCGTCACCCGTACGTAGCTGTTTCCTTCCCTTGCCGCGATCCTGGCGGCAGCAGCCGAAGTATAGGCAAATCCGATCGTTGCGCCGAAGGACGTGAGCTCCACGAACCAGTTCAGCGTATTTCTGCCCAGAAAAGTGAAGAGGCTCGAAACTGCCATGATAAAGATGATACTGAAGGTGGTCTCATTGAATTCACGGGCCAGGATCCTGTCCTCCGCCATCGTGGACAGCATGCGGACTGTGGCCCTGTAGGCTCCGATGACTCCTGTCAGGATCGCTGCCAGCGCGGTGACCGTGATGATCACGATGCCGGCAGGTCCCAGCACCGTCCGCGCGGCAAAGAAGGTCGGCACGCCGGAAACGCCGGGGAGCCTGTCCAGATCCGACAGATAAACCTGCCAGGAATCGTATCCGGCCGGCCGGAAAGAGGCGCTGATAAAGGACATCGCCGTATAGGCAAATCCTGCACTGAGAATGGCGATGGTCATGACCGCGCCGGATCTGTGTACGGGGAAATCAAAGTGCGGAGTCTCCAGCGAAGCGATCTCGAACCCGACAAAAGCCCAGGGCGCGAGCAGTACGATCATCATGATAGAAGCGGCAGATCTCACGCCCCCGCTTCCATATGAATGGAGAAGGACGTGCCAGTCAAAACAGGGAGCCGCCGCAAACGTCAGGATCAGCACGCCGGCGAGCAGAACGAAAGCCAGGATCCGCTGCGCCATCTGCATAAACTCTTTCTTCCAGATCAGGAGGAGGCCCACCAGGACCAGCACAAAGATCGAGAGGGCGATCTCCCCGGGATAAATGATATGGTCTCCGATCCGGTATTGAAATCCGATTCCCGGGGACTCTGCAAAGACGACTCTCGTGATGATAAAAAGCGCCGTTGCATTCAAAAAAACGATCGTAAGATAGGAAAGGCTCAAAAACCAGGAGGCCAGAAACGCGTGGTCGCGCCCGAATGCCTCCTTCGTGTAGTTGTAGATTCCTCCCTTGCAGGGGCGGTGCCGCATCAGCCACGCGTAGTTATAGCCGATCACCAGCATCAGCGCAGTGCTCATCAGCATCGCGATCAGGGTCCCCGCCGGTCCTGCCAGCGGCAGGAATGTCGTGGCAGGCATGACAAAAGCGCCCCAGCCGACACTGCAGCCGAAAGCAATCGCCCACACATCCGCCGGAGACAGATAACGTGCCATTTTCCGCCTTTCGATCAAAGGCTTTTCCTGCGCTTTTTTCTGTCCAGCCATTATATCGTTTCTCCGATGCGCAGCCCGCCTGTGCCAGTGACGATCCAGGAATCTCTGCGCGGCAGACCTGCTATTCCCATATCCATTTCGTGATCAGACAAAGAGCAGCAGATCATTTGTAAAGCTGCCGGGCATTCCCTGTATCCGATCCGGGATCATTCAGGGATTGCTGCGCAGCCACTTGACGATGTCTTTGCTCTCATAGAGGGGGCTCCCGTCAATAAACAGGCAGGGGACCTGCTCCTTCCCGCCGACCTCTATGAGGCGCTTCATATCCGCCTCGCTGGTGTCAATGTTATGGATCTCCACGTCTGTCCTGCCCATCTTTTCCATCTCCTTCTGCACCATGTGGCAGTAGGGGCAGGTCGTTCCGACAAATAATTCCAGTTTCATATTGTTCCTCTTCCTTTCTTTTTCAACGAACTTCTGCAGGGTGCAGAGTCCTTCTATTTCAGCAGGAACCTCTTATCTCTGCGGTGCTCCCTTAATTTCAGCAAAGCGCCTTACCTGAGCAGGACCCCCTTTGCGGAGAATGTATATACCTTCCCGCCGATCCACTGTTTTCCCGTCAGCATATGTCCGTCCTTCACGCTGAAATAGTATTTTTTTCCGCCGATCGTCTGCCAGGCGGTCAGCATGTTCCCGTTTTTGTCATAGTACCAGGTCTTTCCGGAGGAGGTGTACCAGCCGGTGCGGAACTTCCCGGTCTTCTTCAGTCCCAGATAGTCTGCGATGGCAGCCGCGTCCGCCACCCCCAGGCGCTTGAGGAAGGCCTCGCTCTTGAGAAGGGCGGCGTCGCCGGCATTGCTCATAAAGGCGTGCTCCACGATCACGGCCGGGATCTTATAGGTCTTATTATAGTACAGGACCGCGTAATAGTCGCCCTTTCTTCCCTTACTGTCGCGCCGGCTCCGGTCAGGACTGTATTTTGTGCGGACTCCGCCGTTTGCCAGACCGCACCCGGCGACCCGCTTCAGGATCGCCTGCGCGAGCTTTTTGGACTTGTCCCCCACAGACGAGTAAAAGCTGTTGTTCTGATAGTAGACACGCGCCCCGTGCGTCGCCTTGCTCTCTCCGGATCCGAAGGCATTGTTGTGCAGGCAGACAAAAATATCCGCCTTCTTGTTTTTGGCGACCCGGGACCTGGCCAGCAGGTCCGCAGAGGTGCCGGCACTGCTCACCGCCCTGTCAGTGGTCCTGGTCATGATCACTTTGACCCCGCCATATTTTTTGAGCTCCGCCTGGCAGTACTTTGCGATCTTCAGGTTCAGGTTCTTCTCCTTCATCCCGTAATACTGCGCCCCGTTCTCCCGGCCGCCGTGCCCCGGATCCAGGACGACCACCTTCGTCTTCGAAGCCGCCCGGGCCGGCTGCGCAGCAGCAGTCATTCCGGCTGCCAGGCCCGCCGCTCCGCCGGAGACCGCCAGCACCACCGCAAGGACCAGCGCCGGAAGCCTGCCCGGCCCTTTGCCGGACCGGCTCTGCAGATTTGCCTTCATATTTTCCTTTTCCTCCCTTAGCATACTTGTCAGATCGTCCCAAAAAGCCGTCCCTTTATGTTGCTTCCGCTGTTTATGTTGTTTGTGTTGCTTCCTTTGTTTTCAGATTGTTTTCAGATCTCCTCCAAATGCATTACATATGCAGTACATTCAGAAAAATGTATGCATGACATGCCCTGCCTGCAGCAGATCAGAGGACCGGCCCGGTCCCGGCCAGCCGCGGCAGCATCGTGGAGAGAAAAGTATAGACGTACTCCACACTGGCGATCCGCACGGCATCCCTGCCGATATCCCCGAATTGTCTCGTGGTGCTCATGGTTTTTCCGTCGATATAAAAACCGAAGCAGACCATCCCCACCGGCTTTTTCTCCGTCCCGCCCGCGGGACCGGCGATTCCGGTGATCCCGACGCCGACCTGCGCGCCGTTTTCACGCGCCGTGCCGGCCGCCATCCGGACCGCAACCTCCTCGCTGACGACACCCTTTTCCTCGATGATCTCCTCCGGAACCCCGACATACTTGACCTTGGCGTCATTGGAGTAGGTCACAAAGGACGCGTTGAATACATTTGATGCCGACGGGATGTCCACCAGGTGTGCCGCCGCCAGCCCCGCTGTACAGGACTCCGCGAAGGAGATCGTCCATCCCTTCTGTGTGAGGATATCTACGATCAGCGCGGCGCGGGCATCTGTCTCCTCCGGCTTAAATACATATTCCATATCACAAATACCTCCGGATTCTTTCTTCTTCCTGCCTGTTATTCTAACATATAAGACGGATCACGAAAATATACAACGCCTCTTCTGCCGTTTTGACAGAAGAGGCGCCTCTCTTTTCAGCCGACTCGAAAATCCCGGGGCCGCCGCACCGCAGTGCGAATAAGGCAGCCATTTCCATCTTAAGCCGGAACAATCCTCTGCAATTTCTACCCCTGCAGTCCCCTCGCCTGCCGGTCCATGTCCTCCACGACGATGTCGTAGATCTCGCCCAGGGTCCTGCAGTAGGCAAGGACCAGCCAGGGCTCATTGGTGTGGTAGTGGATCTTGATCGGGTCTCCGTCCCCGCCGACCGCCAGGAGGCTGTCGCCCTTGAAATTGGAGGCGATATAGTCAAAAACCTCGTCTTCGTCGAGGTCTTCAAAGCCGTCGATCAGAAGCTGTGTGTCGTATCTGAATTCAATTGTCTGTTCCGGTATCATATACTCCTCCTGTTTTTTCCCTGCACTGCAGCAGTGGGCAGCCACGGCCTCCCCTGCCGCCGGTTTATCCGGTTCTTCTCCTGCACTGCGGAATGGACTGTCTCCATGTCAACTCCGTTTCCGGGTCACGTCCCTGTCTCCGGGACTGACTTTTTTACTCCTCTGCTTTTTCCGCAGAGCCCTCCTCTGCAGCCACTCCCTCTGCAGATGCTTCCTGCGTCCCGATCCTGGGCGGTTCGGGCTTCCTGTTCAGGATGTTCATGAACTCCTCGCCCGTGATGGTCTCCTTGAAATACAGGTACTCGGCGATCTCGTCGAGCTTGCGCTTGTTGTCCCGCAGGATCTGCCGCGCTTTTTCGTGCTGGGTGCGGACAAGCTCCACGACCTTGCGGTCGATGAGGGCCTGGGTCTCTGCGGAGCAGGCCAGGGATGTATCGCCTCCCAGGTACTGGTTGGTGACGGTCTCCATGGCGACCATGTCAAACTCGTCGCTCATACCGTAGCGGGTGATCATGGCGCGGGCGAGCTTCGTCGCCTGCTCAATGTCATTGGAGGCGCCGGTCGTGACCGACCCGAAGATCACTTCCTCCGCGGCGCGGCCGCCGGTCAGGGTGGCGATCTTGTTCTCGATCTCCTCCTTGCTCATGAGGTAGTGGTTCCCCTCCTCCTCGACCTGCATCGTATAGCCCAGGGCACCGGAGGTCCGGGGGATGATGGTGATCTTCTGCACCGGCGCGCTGTGGGTCTGCATCGCCGCGACCAGGGCGTGGCCTACTTCGTGGTAGGAGACGATCAGTTTTTCCTTGTCGGACAGGATCGCGTTCTTTTTCTGGTAGCCTGCGATGACGACCTCGATGCTCTCCTCCATGTCCGCCTGATTGGCAAATTTTCTCCCGTCACGGACCGCGCGGAGCGCAGCCTCATTGACGATATTGGCGAGCTCTGCGCCGGAGGCGCCCGCCGCCATGCGCGCGATCTTGTCAAAATCGACGTCACCGCCGACCTTGATCTTCTTTGCGTGCACCTTCAGGATGTCCACACGGCCCTGCAGGTCCGGAAGTTCCACCGGCACCCGCCGGTCAAAGCGCCCCGGCCTGGTCAGCGCCGGGTCAAGGGCCTCGGGGCGGTTTGTCGCCGCCAGGATGACGACGCCCAGGTTCTCCTCGAAACCGTCCATCTCCGTCAGAAGCTGGTTCAGGGTCTGCTCCCGCTCGTCATTGCCGCCGATCACACCGCCGTCGCGCTTTTTGCCGATCGCGTCGATCTCATCGATGAAGAC